>CAYPFI010000001.1:0-30537 GCA_964410005.1 uncultured Candidatus Saccharibacteria bacterium
GTGGGCTGGTCCATGTGACCGAGCCCGCCTCTTGATCGTCGATGATCAGGTTGTGGCCGCGGCCTCCTCTTGCTCCTCTTGCTCCTCTTGCTTCGAAGCCACCTGCTTGAAGGCCACGGAGATGAACTCCTTGTTCACATCGTTGGTCTTGGTGCCTGGCACCGGGAAGTAGAGGCTGATGAAGCTGGTGGCTCCACCCATCTCATCGATCAGGTCGCCCCAGGCGCTCAGCTCATCGGCGCTGGCGTGGTGGGTCTTCTCATCGATGACGTCGTCGATCAAGATCTCCTCCGGATCCTCGATCGTCTCCCGCCACTCCTGCAGGATGGCCTCGACCTTGGCTCGCGCCACTTGCTGTTCGTCAGTCATGGGGTTTCCTCCCCGGTCCGGATCACCTGGTGTGATCGAGTGCATATACATTACTACTTATTTACAAATAAGTCAATGTTTGATAAGATGTAAGTCCATGGGGCTGACATAGCTTCGACGTGAGATCCTTTACAGGCTGGACCGGCAGGTCGCAAGGCAGGGCGTAACCCTCCAAAACCACAAATGCAGAATCATTTGTATCGCGAGTAAAGTCACTGTTCGCAGTGCCTGCTCTCGCAACAGCTGTAGCCTAAAAACTTCAGCCGTTGACTCCTATGTGCTCGGGCATAGGTAATCAGCGCCAACTTTCTCGAGACGCTCAAGCGGGGCACCAAGCCGCTTGCTAAGATTTGGTTGCTCTAGCTGATCGCTTGTTTGTTGCAGAGATCAGTTGGCTAAGATTAAGCAATAAACTAAACCTGTAGATGGCCGTCATGTAAACTTGCGGACCCGGGGGCAGTACCCGGCAGCTCCACCAAAAGTGCATCAGAAGAATCTGGTGCTTTTTTGTTATGCTTGCGTTCGCTTTTTGTTCGGTTATTATTAGTTGGTGGGCACGTGGCGGAATTGGCAGACGCGTGGAGTTACCACCTCCATACCATACAGTGTGTGGGTTCGAATCCCACCGTGCCCACCAGCATCATGGTACTAAAAAAGACGCATTGCGCGTCTTTTTTAGTACCATCTCCATACCGAATACAGGCTAATCTTATAAAAATTACTCATAGGTGTCAAATACCTAAGAGTAGGCTCGTATCAATATAATCACAATTCCCATAAGGGCAAGCAGTCCTAGGGCGACCCAGATGCCTATGTGGTCGAGCTTGGCCTCTGGTTCCTGGGGATGCGCCTGGGCACCATACTTTTTCAGGGTGGCGATCCAGGAGTCGCTTGATTTTACCCCGATGCGCACGCCGGATTCTTGACCCTCAATTAGAGTAGAGAGCCGCAGTCTCGATTTAATGGTGCTCCCACGGCTATACATCAGTTTATCGGCTGGGGCGGTAAACAGAATGGTGTTGTCTTTCTTCTTGTAGAGCCGAATAATCTTGTCGTCGCCGAGCTCAAGGATGGAGCTGATGCGTTGGCGGCCATACATCAGTGAAGCATTGGATGAGAGGAGTGCTTTAGGATTCATGTCTAAATTGTACATGAGGGGCAAGATCGATTAAGTAATCTAGCTAACAGCAGCTATTTTTGGTGCTTGCGGCGATTGGCGACAATGTAGCCGACAGGAATCAGGAGTAAGAGGAACCAGAGATAGCTATTAACAGATGGTTTTTGTTGAGCTGGTAGCTTGTCTTCGGGATTGATGCGGGCAAAGGTTACGCTGGCTTTGCCGTTGTCGATGGATTTGAGGGTGATACGGACGTCCTTGTTATCGTTTTGAAGCACTGATACATCTTTGCTCTCGCCAGCGCTTAGACGGACGTCAAATGGCTCTGAGGCAATGGTCAGGATAACATAGTCTTCGCCAATCTCTTTGACCGTAGCACTATGTAGCTCGCCGTTGGTGTAGAAGTAGATGACTTGGCCAACACTTAGTGTGAAGGACTTGCCGTTGCCGCTCGTGTAGTCATCATAGTCGTCGAGGATGGTTTTTGCTTGATCTGGGGCAACCTGCTGGATGATTGCTGAGGCCGGGAGGATGGTTGAGGCAAGTGGCGTAGCAGGGGCGGATTGGGCGGCTACTGGTTTGGCGACGGAATTGGAGTTTGGATTGTCGAGCGTGTAGGGGATATAGCCGCGCCATTCGCTCCAGCCGCTGGCGTTATGAGCACGCAGGTAGAAGGTGTAGCCAGTTCCAGGAAGAAGTCCAGATACCGTGGCTTGGGTATCGGTTGGTGTGTCCAGATTAACATTGATCCAGTCATCATTTTCCTGGAGCTTGTAGCGCAGTTGGTATTCATCGATTGCTGAACCGTTGTCATCTGGATACTCCCAGAATGAAGTGATGCTCGTTGTCGTGCGGGTGACGTGGATGTTGGCGCCAATTGGTGCGCCACCAAAGTCTGGATAAGCATCAATGACTTGGTGTGAAACCCAAGGACTGCCACCAAAGGCCCAGCCGCTCATGGGGGCGTTGTCGGGGTTAAAGAAGTAGCCAGGTTGCTCGGTGGTATCGATACCAATGCAGTTGCCGCTGTCGCCAAGCTGCCCACAGCTTCCGACATGGGTTTTGGCGGTATCGTAGTAGACGCTGGCTATGGTGATAGTCTCAGTGTCCCAGATATTGCCAATAATAGAGTTGGTTGTGGCTTCAATAGGCGAAGTAATATCGTTAGCCGCAAAGTCGTTGTAGAGGGTTATGGCCCCACCTGAACCAACTAGACCGCCAGCTATGGCGTCATCGATCTCACCTGAAAGAGCAACTGTCCCAGTTGCGTAGCTGTTATATATGCTGCCGGCGATGGCCATTCCAGCCACTCCTCCGACATTATTATCAGCAGTCACCGTAGCATTAGCATAGGTATTTACCAGGGCACCACTTATGAATGATCCAATTAAGCCACCAACTGCATTACTGCCATTAACACTACCACTAAAGGAGCTGGCGTAGATGGTGGCGCCTTCGGTATTGC
This sequence comes from uncultured Candidatus Saccharibacteria bacterium, assembly GCA_964410005.1. Lineage (GTDB taxonomy): Bacteria > Patescibacteriota > Saccharimonadia > UBA4664 > CAYXHD01 > CAYXHD01. The sequence continues at coordinate 2,952 of CAYPFI010000001.1, forward strand.
CGCTGTATGAACCAACTAGGCCGCCGGTGACAGTATCTCCACCGTGGGTGGTGGTTACGCTACTGTTCGTGACTTGTACCTCGTGGATATAGGTGTTGCTGCTACTGCCAGATATGGTGCCGGCAGCACTGAAGCCCGTTATATCTGCTTGGTCGATTTTGAGGTTACCGATTTCTGCGTTGAAACCGCTGTTGAGTAGACCGGCATCGCCAACCTCACCAAGATTAATAGTGAGACCAGTAATAGTATGACCATTTCCGTTGAGGGTGCCGCTAAAGACGGTATCGGCAACACGGCCAATTGGGCTAAAGCCAAGGCCTTCATTCCAGGTGGCGGTATCGCTACAGTCGATATCATTAACTAGGGTGTAGTCCCCATCTAGATCACCATCCATGCCCTGGAGCTCATCGCATGTAGTAATGTTGTAGACTTGTTCGGCTTCTTGTCCCTGGAAGGTAGGGTAGCTATCGACATTAGTCTTCCAAACATCCTCAAAGTCCCATTGATCAAGTGGGGCGTTGGCGTTGTTATCAAAGAAATAGCTTGGATCGTCGGCTAGATCAATGGCAATACAACCCTCATTATCGACGTAGTCATTGGCGCCGTATTGGTCGTACCCGCAGCGACCAGAACCTGCCTCGCTATTAAAGTAGGTATTGTTGAGCTGTACGTTTGGATCCATTGTGCCAATCAGACCGCCGCCAAATACAGGGTCGTCAGCAGCCGTAACGGTAGAAGCGGCGAAGCTATCTTCGATCGCTAGTTCGAAGCCTGAACCAAGCAAGCCACCAGCCCATGATCCGGATTCGCCACCACCAGTTGAGGTTACGCTGCCGCTGGCGTATGAGTTAACAATGTAGTCGTATCCGGCGTTACCTATTAAGCCGCCCACAAAGGTGCTACCGGTTACGTCAGCCTGGGCGTAGGAGTCAAATAAGGCGTTGTAGCCCATAATGCCGACGAGACCGCCAACATTGTAAAAGCCATTTACTGATCCCTGAAAGGAGTCCTCGGCCATGCCGTACATACCCTCGCCATCAGCAAACAGTGAGCCGGCAATGCCGCCGGTACCTGCATCCATGCCATTGTACGGAATGGTAGAAGTTATGGTTGAATTACTGACGTTAATATCAAAGATACCGGCATCGTAACCCATAGCCACTACGCCGCCGACTAACTGACCACCGGTAATATTGGCATTCACGATGTTAAAACTGGCTACTTGAGTACCGTTGAGCGATTCAAAGAGGCCTACATAATAGAGGTCGGGTCGATTAATGGTTAGATTACTGATAGTGTGTCCATTACCATTCAGGGTGCCGGTAAAGCCTTCCATGTGACCACTGGCGATGGGCAAGAAGCCCTGGCCATTGTCCCAATCCTCACTCCCGCTACAGTCAATATTATTCATTAACTGGTAGTCGCCATCTAAATCGTTGTTCATACCCTGGAGTTCAGTACAGTTGCTAACATCGTAGATAGGTTCGCTATTCCCGTTATTTGCACGCAGGGTAGGATATTCGCCATTTTGAGCGTTCCAGATATTGTCAAAATCCCAGGTATCGAGCGGGGTATTGGTGGAATTGCCTCTAAAGTACTCAGAATCGCTATTTTCTTGGTTCATTGGGTTGCAGTTGTAGGTAATAATGCCTTCTGGAGCGTAGACAGAATTGCAGCCACTAGCGCCTGCGATCTGGGCATCTATCCAGACATTGACCACGCCATTATCGATTGCGCCAATGGCCCCGCCAACTGTTAGCCAGCTCGAGTTGAGGCTCATTGATGCAAAGCTGTCGCCAATCAAGCCATCTACCATTTCACCAACCAAGCCACCGAGTTGCATGCCGGTAGGGCTATCAATGGCGCCGGCCGCATAGCTATGGCCAATGCTGACGGGCCCGCGAGCCACCAAACCGCCAATCCAGTTGCCGCCTGTTAACGTTCCCTGATAGTAGCTATTATCGATCGTAGCTTGAACATCGGTGTCAGCAACCAAACCACCTACAAAGTTTGCGCCGTTGAGCTCAGCACCGACATGACTGGTAGTAATAGTCAGACTTGGATCGCCACCGTCTTCAATCATTCGGGCGACTAAACCACCTATGTAGCCATTATCGAGTGCCTCGGAGTAGCCTTGGTATGAGGAGTTTTCGATGCTGACATCAATACCGTTGGCTTCGATATGGCTTAGTAAGCCGCCAACATCACTTTTACCAAACATGTTCATAATAACTTGGTTATCAGTAATCGTTAGCCTGGGGCGTCCATCTACGCCATTCCAGTTAGAGGAGACTTGTCCTACCAGGCCAGCTAGGGTGCTGTGGGCGGTAATGGCGCCACTCACTTCGGCACCATCAATGACTAGTTGACCATCGTCGTAGAGATCGGCACCACCAACCATACCAGCGATACGGTAGGCATTCCCGCTGGAGTTGCTAATATTCATAACCGCTTGATTACTAAGCAGAGTAATAGTGCTTCTATGGCTGTATACGTAACCGACAATACCGCCGACTGTCTCTTGGTGGTCTTCATCGCTTGCGGCAAACGTTACGTTAGACGATGAGTTAGCTATGGTGATGCCGCCTTCATCGTCACTCTCGGCTATACCGACAATACCACCGGCACCGTAGCTTACTGCCACCGAACCACTGGTCGAGACATTCGTGATGGTGCTACCGCCTAGCGCATAGGAAGCCAGTGGGGCAGAATCGCAGGCTGCGGAGAGGTTAATATTGCTTATAACAAGGTCTTGTACTGTCGAACCGCCTTGAAGGGTATCAAAGAGACCCTGGTTGCAACTACCAAGCCGATGAATATAAAGCCCGCTAATCGTGTAGTTGCCACCATTCAGCGTACCCGTAAAGTTGCTTATTGGCTCAAATCCGTAGTAACCACCGTCGCCATCATCATTCCAACCTTGGGTTTCGTAACAATTAATATCTTGGGTGAGGGTATAGTTACCAGCGGTATCATCCTGGATGTTCTGTAGGTCCTGACAGCTACTAACTGTATGGCTAACAACTCCCACGGCGATATTTTCTACGGTGGTCCATTCGCCGTAGTCAATTTGGTTATGGGCGCGTACTCTAAAGTCGTACATTCCAGCAGGCAGATCATTAACAGAGGTGGAAATGTCAGCCGTGTCGACCTGATCTCCACCTGCCCAGTCGCTGGCCTCATGGAGCTTCCAGGCGACTCGGTACAGATCAATAGCGGTACCGCCGGCGCTTACGGGTGCTTCCCAGCTGAGGTTGGCGTGATCGCCAGCATTAGCTACCTGAATATTTTGTACAGTCCCAGGCGCAGTACCGATGATTTGATTTAATAATTCAACATACTCACCGGTGCCAGCTGAGTTGGTGGCGGCAACTCTAAAGTCATAATGATCACCGTTGGCAAAGCCGAAGCTAGTGACAAAGGGATAAGTGCTATTGGTGTGAGTGTCGGTCCAGGTTGAAGTCCCTGCGGCACGGTAGCTAAACTGGTAATCGGTTATTTCGCCGCCACCATCTTCGGCCGGAGCATCCCACCACAGGTTAACACGGGCATCACCAGGCGTGGTGTGTACATTACTTACAACACCAGGAGCAACAGCTGGGTCAAGGGCATCGAGGGTGGCCGTGCGTAGGGTAGGATATGCTGTAGTATTTTTTTGCCATATTGTCGTAAAGTTCCAATTGTTCATAGGGGCAAGTGTAGAGGTGTTTTTATAGTGGTCGTTGTCACTACCGTTAGTGTTAATAGCATTACATATGGCAGAGCTGGTGCCGCCAAAGCAGCGATCGGTATAGCCCAGGACGGTAGCATCGTAGTAGTTACCGATTGTAGACATTGATCCCAGTATGGTGCTGCCAGAAATTGCTGATCCACCGTTGGCATTAACGATCATGACGTTGTAGCTCAATGAGCTGCTAGTGCCGCTACCACCATGGGTGCCTGCTCCGATGAGCCCACCACGATTCGTGCCAGCACTTAGTGTTCCAGTAGCATATGACCTATTGATACTCGTCGGTGAGGCGCTGCCCATAATGTATCCAGTAATACCACCGATATTAGTCGCACCATCACCAGTGACGTTGGCGTAGCTGTTATTGACCGTTGCGCCGCCGGTCAAGTATCCGGTTATCCCTCCACCATTCGATGTGGTGGCATTAAATGATCCATCGTATGAACTGGCAGCAATTGCTGCACCAGACGAGGCCTGTCCTACGAGGCCACCAACGGCTGAGGTGCCGGTAACTATACCCGTACTGACGCCGACATTACTAATAGTGGTGCCAGTGCCCGCCAGACCAGCAATACTACCGACGTAGTTTTGCCCCTGGAAGGTGGAGTGTGCCATCGTGAAGTTCTTTATGGTCGCATTGGCTAGAGTGTCGAAGAGACCAACGTTGTCGCCGCCATTACTATAGTTTATGTAGCCGATCTCATGGTTGCGTCCATCAAAGGTGCCTTGAAAGCTCTGAATAGGGGAGAAGCTGACAGAGCTGCAGTTAAGGTTACTGCGTAGCAAGAAGTGGTCAGATGAGTTGTTCATCTCGGAAAGTTGATTACAGGAGGTAATACGGTAGGGATTTCCGGCAGTTCCTGTGCCACCGCCAGAGAAGGCCTTGGCAGTTTGGGGGATGGCTATAGTAAGGAAGGCGTGACCGGCCACTAAAATAGCCGCGAGAACGCGGAGAACTTTACCGAAGGTGGATTTCTTCCGGGTCTTCATATTGGTTTTAACTCTTCGCTCTCTCGAGCCACACTGCTTACGCTTATCTTGTGTACACTATATCGAACACATAAGTAGCGCGCAATACTTTTATTGGAGAAAAATGCCTTAAGCAAGCTAATATACATAGATAAACATAAGAAAAATGAATAGTGTAGATTTATTTACAACATTAACAAAAATTAATTTGAATCTGTAACATTGTAATATTTACATTAAAATAGCAAAAATAAAACTAGAAATCGAGTACGTGCTCAACTTCTTCTAGTGTAGTCTGCCCATTAAGGACTTTTAAGATGCCATCCTGTACAAGCGTGACCATACCCGAGGCGACAGCTACTTCTTCAATCTGATCAGCTGTGATCTGATCGGTTCCGCTCAAAAGAACTTCTAGTTCCTTAGTCATTACTAATTGCTCAACTACGGGCACACGGTCACGGTACCCGAGGCCATTGCAGGCCGCACAGCCTTTACCCTGGAAGACCGTAGCGCTGTTGAGTCGGGCTTGGGTTTCCGCTGGCAGATTGCTGAGAGCTTTTTGAATTCGAGCCTTGGTAACGCTATCGAGCTCCACGGCTTGCTTACAGTTTTCACATACCTTACGAAGGAGACGCTGGGCATTGATGATCTTGAGGGAAGAGGCGAGTAGTGCGTTGTCGCCAGCCATATCGAGTAAGCGACTGATAGCCGTGGATGCAGAGCTAGCATGGAAGGTAGATAGCAGTAGGTGGCCGGTGAGCGAAGCCTGTAGGGCGGTTTTGGCGGTGTCCAGATCACGAATCTCGCCAATCATAATAGTGTTGGGGTCTTCACGCAAGACGGCTCGGAGTTTTTCGGCAAATAACTCCTTATCTTCGCTATGGATGGGGATTTGGGTGACACCAGGAAGATCATACTCAACAGGGTCTTCCAGGGTAATGACCTTAGTTTCTGGGGTGTTGAGTTCATTCACAATAGAGTAGAGTGCAGATGTCTTACCTGAGCCAGTAGGGCCAACAGCCAGTATCATGCCGTTGGGGCGATGAATAGCGGTCTTGAGGGTAGCGAGCTGCTGCTCAGAGAAGCCGCGATTGTCGATTCTGAGGAAGGTGGCCTCCATGCCAAAAATACGGACTACAATTTCTTCGCCGTGGAAGGAGGGGATGGTCTCGATACGCATGTTGACTGACTGCTTGGCGCCCTTGATGTCGACGAGATCAAAGCTGATACGACCGCTTTGTGGGTCATCTGAGCCCCATTTGATGTTGGCGCGGGTCTGGAGGTCAGCTAGGAAGATTTTATAGCTCTCAGTGTTTACTTCAGTAATAGGATGAAGCGTCCCGTCGATACGGAAGCGAATACGAGCAGCAGCTTCTTGTGGCTCGATATGAATATCGCTGGAGCGCAGTAAGTGGGCTAGCTGAGCAATTAACTGGAAGGCTTGCTTGGGAGCGGTGGCGGCTAGGCGTGGGCCAAAGGCAGCAAAGTCGCCGTCGAGCTCCTTCTTGAAGCTACCTAGATACAGAGCATTAATAATATCTTGGTAACCAGCATCACTAATCGTTTTAAAGGTAACTTGGTGGCCTTCAAGTTTGGCGGCGATGGTCTGGAGCTGTGTCCGATCGGTGGCTGTCGTGATGCCCAACTCAACCGCCTTAGTCTCTGGACCATATACCAGAGGGGCTATACGGTATTCGAGGAATTGTTCATAGGTAAGTAAGCCATCGAGTAGCGGATAGCTAGCTAGATCACGAATATCCAGGTAGGGAGTACCACTACTTATGGCTAGCTGCTGAGCGGCTGCCTCGGATGCGGTACGCTGTTCATCGTTCATATATGACAATAATAGCACTATGGGCCTCAAAATGCTTGTGTTCAGCTTTCCAGGATGCTTTAATGAGCTTAAGGTCTTATATCTCTATGCAAGAAACCAAAGGCGCACCCAAGCAGGTGCAACTCAAAAACTCCCACTGGAAGCAATGGCTACTTGTAACTGGCATTGTGGCGGGAAGCTTTGCATTGCTCAATTTGGCCATCTGGGGCATTTATTATAACCGAGCATATCCTGGCGTGAAGGTCGGGGCTACAAATCTTGGCAACGCCTCTCGAGTAGGTGTTCGATCTCAGCTTGGCGCCAGTACTAATGCATATCTATTGACCGTTGAGGTAAAAGGCCAAGAAAAGACGGTTCAGCCGAGTGACATCGGTCTGACATATGACTTAGAGTCAAGTACGAGCCAGGCAGTGAGTCAGGGAAAGAATTTTATCGTGCCGTTATATGGGCTTATTGATGCTTGGCGACATGGCCAGACAGACCTTACGTATAAGGTGGATGAAGCGAAATTGGCGAGTGTGTCAACTGATCTGGCGGGGCCAGAATCAACGCCGGCTACCGATGCCAAGGTGGTAATTACTGGCGATCAAATAAGTGTTGAGGCTGACAAGCCAGGACAGGGCGTTGATTCTCGAGTACTCCAAGGGCAGATTGAGGAGCAGTTGCTTGTCGCGGGTCGTCAGGTTAGTGCATCGGAGGGCTCAACCCAAGCTAAGATCGATACCAAGGAAGCAGAAGTTGTCGCAGACGAAGCTCGAAAGCTAGTGAGTCTCAAGTTTGAGGTGCAAGCAGGCAGCAAGAGCTTTGCACCAGATAAGGTCGAGATAGGGAAATGGATTACGTTTACTACCGATAAAGAAGAAAAGCTGACAATTGCTCCTAATAAAGACGCGATTAATACCTATGTGGCTTCGGTAGCCAGTCAGGTCGATGTCGCGGCGGTAACTAAGCAGATTAACATGGTTAATGGCGCGGTACGTACGGTAAATGAAGGTAAAAATGGTTTGGCCCTCGATCAGGCAGCCTTGGTTGCAGCTCTGGCAGCTGGAATTACTGATAAGAAGGAGACGGTTGCCCTCGGAGTGGCTAATACGGTAACTTTCAAGACCCGCACCAATAACACAGTTGATCTGGAGGGTAAGTATATCGAGATAAATTTAAGCCGCCAACACCTGTGGGCTTACGACAACAAGCAGCTGGTCTTTGATGCGCCTATTACATCCGGTGCAACCGGCGCCGGCTTTGCTACCGTACAAGGCCTATTTAGTATTAAGGCCAAGCAAACGAATCGTAATTTAAATGGCTATGGTATTGGCTACGACTACAATGTCTTTGTAAATTATTGGATGCCATTTAGCGGCAACTATGGCATGCATGACGCGTCATGGCGCACGTCATTTGGTGGTCAGGATTATTACTACGGCGGCTCACACGGCTGCGTGAATTTGCCGGCCGCGGCGGCCGCGTGGGTATACAACTTTGTGAACGTCGGGACGCCCGTGTGGGTGCATTCGTAAGGCCCTTCTAAGGCCCTGTGGGGCGCGTTAGGACATAAGTTTGGCAAGTCTTCGCCAAGCTTTTTTTGATGAAGCTAGGCGGCTTACAAATTGATAGTTGCCCGTGGGGGAGTGAACATGGACTTTGGGGTCTCATATTTTGATAAAAGAAAAACGGCTTTGGAAAGCCGTTTCTCGGGTGTATTTTGCTTGGTTTTTGTTTTGAGTACTTTTTTTATCCAGTACCTATTTCAAGAATAGCCCAGAAGCATAAGCAGTGTCAACACTTTTTTACTAAAAAAGTTACGCTTTCCGCGCAACTATTTTTGATTCTTAATTTCGCGGGCGATGTCGCGTTGCGTTTGGCGGGCTTTTAAGACGGCACGCTTGTCGTATTTTTTTTGTCCGCGGCCAAGACCGATTTCTAATTTAACAAGCCCGCGTGAAATGCCAATGGCCAATGGCACGGCCTGTACGTTGGCGTGCTTGGCGGCGATGATTTCGTCGAGCTGTTTTTTGTGGACGAGAAGTTTGCGTGGGCGTGTGGGGTCGTAGTCGCCATTGGCCGAACTATTGGCGTATTTGCGAATGTGCGCGCTTACTAAGTAAGCTTCGCCGCCACGAATACTAACATAACTGCCTTTGAGGCTGACTTCGCCGGCCTTGGCGCTTTTGACTTCGGCGCCAGACAACACTAAACCAGCCACTATTCGTTCATCGATAGCGTAATCATAGGTTCCGCGCTTGTTTTTAGCTACGATTTTCATGCTTACATTATACCTTATAGGGGCCTATATCTGATATAATTGGCCTATGGTTACCCAAAAACTCAATTCTGAGCTCTCAAAACTGATTAAAAGCACCTTTGATCTGGACATTACGCCTGATCAGGTTCAATTTATGCCTGCAGAGGAGCAGTTTGGCGACTTCGGCACCAGTGTTGCTCTCCAGTTGGCTGGTCGATTAAAGCAGAATCCCCGAGAAATTGCTCAACAACTAGCTGATTCCTTCGAGAGTGAAGTTGTAGCCAGGGTTGATGTAGCTGGGGCTGGATACCTAAACGTCACGCTAAAAGAGGATTACTGGAAGACGGTTCTATCTGATATTAACGCTGATTATGCCAAAAATGACCTTGGTAAGGGTCAAAAAGCCCAAGTTGAGTTCATTTCTGCTAATCCCACCGGCCCAACGACTATTGGTAACGCCCGCGGCGGCTTTATTGGGGACGTACTCAGTAATGTATTGGCCCAATCTGGCTATCAGGTTACACGTGAGTATTACTTTAATAATGCTGGCACCCAGATTAGCAAGCTTCTTGAGAGTATTAAGATGGAGGCTGGCTTGCTTCCTGAGACAGAAGAGCGCCAGTACAGGGGAGAGTACATCGAGAAGATGGCTGCCCAGTACAAAGAAGAGCTCTCGAGTAAATCAGATGAAGAATTAGCTACTTTAATTACGACTCATATCTTAAGAGAATACATTGAGCCAGCCGTTTCCTCGATGGGAATCACCTTTGATGAGTGGTTTAACGAGAAAACAGTCTTAGAAGATGGTAGTTTTGACGCTACTATCGAGAAATTAAAGGCGTTAGACCTGGTATTTGAGCGCGATGGAGCTGTTTGGCTCAATACCGGCAAGCTCGGTGATGAGCGAGAAGAGCGCGTTATTATTAAAAGCAACGGCGATCCTACCTATATGGCACCGGATATTGCCTATCATGCCAATATCTTTGGAAAACGTGACTTTGACTACGCCATAAAGGTGTTGGGCCCTGACCATATTGCCCAATTCCCGTCGGTAAAAGCTGCCGTTATGGCGTTATATCCAGATAAGCGCCTCGAGATGGCGGGTTATCAATGGCTGCGCCTGATGAAGGATGGCAAGGAAGTAAAGGTTAGTAAGCGATTGGGCCAGTTTGTTACGGTTCAAGATCTGATAGATCAGGTTGGCGTAGGGGTAGCTCGTATGCTCATCCTGATGCGCTCCAGTAACAGCATGATGGACTTTGATCTGGACTTGGCGCGCCAACAGAGTAACGAGAACCCTTACTACTATGTAATGTACAGCTATGCGCGTGCTTGCTCGCTCTTAAATAAGGCTAAAGAGGCTGGTTTAGAGCCTGGGACGAAGCCAAATGATCTTGATGTAAATGATGTGCGTTTGATAAAGGCTTTATCTGATTTGCCTACGGAAATTCCTGAAATTACCGCTGATTATCAAGTTCATAAGCTGGCCTTTATGGCGCATGAGTGGGGCAAAGCCTTCCATGACTATTATGAAAGCGCTCGCATTCTTGATATGGAGCCCGAAGCAGCCGGTACGAAGCTGCTCGTTATCGAGAAATATAAAGTGGCGCTTGAGGTGCTGCTCGGGATTCTCGGTATCGAACCTGTCTCCTCTATGTAGTAAATACTATTATTTTTAATAGTATTTACTCTTAATATGCTTAGTTATCGGATTCGGAGCTTCTTGTAGCCGGCTTTTATGCCATCAACGGATTTGTGTGCTACCTTCTTAGTAGACGGAACAGCAACGCTGACAGTCCAATGACCAAATCGGCTGGCAAGCACCACGACTTTTCGGCTCGTTTTCTTTATGGCAGGTACCGTTGAGGCTTTAGCGACATCACCAAAGCTCTCTTTTGAGCTGATATCGATTACGGTTGTGTTTCCACCTGCGGCAAACTCAGCCAGGTATTCAGGTGCGGCAATTTCGATAATCACCGCAGCAGCGCGGTAACTATCTAGTCGATTGTCAGCCAGCTTGGCGAGCTTAGTCGCACTAGTGGTCGGCGTGTTGTCCATGATACTGTTCTTTATCTGATCAATACTTATGTGATGGAAAAGCCCAGGTGTTGCCAGGAGCAGTTTGTCGCCACTCTTGATCTGGCCGTCAGCTACTTCAGAGAAGGTCGATTGCTTCTTGCTGGAGACCTGTTGGGGTAGTGAGTCGGTGATACGAATAAAACTACGGCCACGATTCATATGGGCTTCGGCTTTTCCAGTGTGCACAACAGATACAGTCTGATCCTTAATGTGCACAACTACGGCATTGATGGCGGTCGTTGGATACTGGCTAGCTAGGGCCTTATTGGCATGAGAGATAGCGGTCTCGAAGGAGAACACTTCTTGGTCGCTGCCAGGGATAGGGAAGAGGTGGTCGAGTTGGCCAGTGATGAGCGCCGAAACGGCATCACCAATTTTAACATCACCAAGTACCTCGATGAGGCCATAAACGGTAGTAGCCGACTCTTCTTGATTGAGTTGAATCTCTGAGCCGCGTTCATAGCAATAGATAAAGCTACTGGCACCAGATCGGCGAGTGCGGGGTATAATCTGAGCGGCATAAGGCACGAGCATAGACATGTTGGTTAACTCCTGTTGTAACTCCATAATAGCGCTTATGGCTCAGATAGGCAACAGGTTGTATAATAGAAGCAATAGGAGGGGCATGGAGTTAACTGATTTAAATCAAGCGCAGCGAGCCGCCGTCGAGCATGACAAGGGGCCGCTCTTGGTTGTGGCTGGCGCCGGTACTGGTAAGACGCAGGTTATTACTCGTCGTATAGCTTATCTGGTCCAGGAGCGTGGTGTACCGGCCAGCCAGATACTGGCGCTAACCTTTACCGATAAAGCGGCTCACGAGATGCAGGAGCGTGTTGATAGCTTGTTGCCGTATGGAGTAGTCGATACCAATATTATGACCTTTCATAGCTTTGGTGATCAGATAGTACGCGAGTATGGCCTAGAAGTTGGTCTGATGCCGGGTTCAGTAGTGATGAGCACGGCTCAACAGCTGGTATTTATGCGCGACAACATTGATAAGTTTAATCTGGAGTACTTTGCGCCTATCAGCAAGCCCGATAGCCTCCTCGGAGAGCTGGCTTCCTATTTTGGGCGGCTCAAGGAGGAGATAGTTTCGCCTGGAGCTTATCTGAAGTACGCAGCAGGCCTAGAGGATCTCGATAGAGAAAAACACATGGAGCTGGGGCAAGCTTATCGTATCTATTGTCAGCTTACTCGAGAGAGAGGGCTCATGGACTTTGCTGATCAGATAGCGTTGCCGCTAGAGCTCCTCGAGAAGCGTCCTAATATCGTGCAAGAGTTGCGAAAGCGCTACCAGTATATCTTGGTTGATGAATTCCAAGATACGAACATTTCGCAGAATAAACTTGTTCAGCAAATTGCCGGCCCATCTGGGAACATCATGGTGGTGGGTGATGATGATCAGAGTATTTATAAGTTCCGTGGTGCGGCGATTAGCAATATTTTGGATTTCTCTTCCACCTATAAGGATACGGCCCAAATCGTTTTAACCGAAAATTATCGTTCAACCCAGCAAGTTTTGGATGCTGCCTACCAGCTCATCCAGCACAATAATCCGGATCGTCTCGAAGTCCGCAACGCAATCAATAAGCAGCTTCATGGCCAAATAACTGGTCCTGAGCCGGTGTTGCTCACTGCTGCAACAGGTGACGACGAGTATGAGCAGGTAGCCACCATGATTGCTCAGGCGATCAAGAAGGGTGAGAGTGCAGGCGATATGGCGGTACTTATCCGCAAGCGTAATCAGGCTGCCTTGGTTATTCGTGCTCTCAAGAATGAAGGAGTGGATTACTACTATGCTGGAAATGAAAGCCTGTATGACCGACCAGAGGTGGCTGTACTCCGCGACTTCTTGCAGGTAACAGTTGACCCAACAGATTCAGTTGCTCTCCATCACTTGCTGGCCAGTGAAGCGTTTGAGGTGCCGGTAGATCTGTTGATGAGGCTGGGCGCTCAGGCCAAGCGGACCAACATTACGCTTGAAGAAGCTCTGCGGCAGGAATCAGAATTACCAGAATTACTTGATCAGATAACCGAGTGGCGCAAGCTCTCAAGAGACCTTAGTGTGGGCAAACTACTCTTTAAATTCTCCGAGGATACCAGCTATCTTGGTAACCTGGTGGAGGCTGCTCGTGATAATCCAGTTAAGGAACAACGCGTCCGCAACGTGGCCAGCTTCTTTACGAGTATAAGCGAGTACGAGAAGGTAGCCGGTGATACCTCGGCGTTAGCCTACCAGGCTCTGGAAGAAACCTTACGCCAGGCTGGTGATACCTCGGTAGTTAGTGAGATTGACGCTTCGCCTGATCAGGTTCAGATTCTTACAACTCATGCAGCCAAGGGCTTGGAGTTCGAGAGAGTATTCATCATTGACCTGGTGGCCGGGACCTTCCCATCTATTAATCGCCGAAGTGGCTTAAGTATTCCGCCGGAGTTGCTGGCTGAGGAGCTGCCTGACGAAGGCGCCGCACACATTCAGGAAGAGCGACGCTTGATGTATGTTGCGATTACCAGGGCTAAGAAGCATTTGACCTTATCGTGGGCAGCTGATCATGGTGGAAAACGATCCAAGAAGCCCTCGCCATTTATCGGCGAAGCTTTGGGTGGCGAGCCTGAGGCGCATACCGAGACGAGCGTTCAGGGAGTATTGCAGTTTACCAAGAACTTCGCGACAACTACCAAGAAAGAAATTCAGCAAAACGCACGATTTATACAAGGCGATTGGTTGGCCCTGACGCCCCATCAGATAGACGACTACTTGATGTGTCCGCTTAACTTCTACTACATTCATGTACTAGAAGTGCCGCAACCGCCGCAACCGTCCCTGATGTACGGCACCTTAATGCACGGTTTAATCCATAGTTATTATCTACAACGCCAGAATGGGGAAGTTAATATCGAGGTTTTGCACGAGGCAATCGATACGCAGTGGCGCAGTGAAGGCTTTGTTAGCAAGGGGCAGGAGACGCGCCGCAAGGAGCAGGCTCATAAAGCACTCGATTACTTTATTGCGAGGCAGCAAGATGAGCTTGAGGCGCCGACTCGGATGGAGATGCCCTTTGAGTTTGAGCTGCCAGATATGAAGGCTCGTATTCGAGGGCGCATGGACGCGGTTATTGAAGGTGAAAATGGGGTAGAGATTCGCGACTACAAGACAAGTGACGTAGATGATCAGAAAAAGGCTGACAAGAAGGCTAAGGACAGCTTGCAGCTTGCAACTTATGCGCTAGCTTGGAGGAGTATGATGGGTAAATTGCCTCAAGCAGCCACATTGGACTATATCGAAACTGGTGTTCGCGGCACAACATCGCCAACAGATACAAGCATTGATGCTTTGTTGCAAAAAATACAACAAGTAGTCGATGGTATCAGGAGTGGCAACTTTGCACCCAGCGGAAATCATTTTTACTGCGTTCACCGTAAGATTCAGGAGGGTGATGATGCGTGATGATGCATGGCTCCATGGGCGTCTAGATTATATCTGGGATAGTTATTTTGCAGATGTGGAGCAGGAGAATATCGTACGAATTGTCTGGGGCAGGAAGGCTAAAACCAGATTGGGATCGATTCGACTTGATCCGACCGACCCCAGCATCACAATTATCACAATTAACAGGCTCTATCAGGACGAATTCATCCCAGAATACGTTGTAGACGCTACTATTGTTCATGAGCTTACCCATTATGCCCATGGCTTTAATTCGCCGCATGCTCAAAAGCAAACTCATCCCCATGCTGGGGGAGTAATGGCCAGGGAGTTCGCCGAGCGAGGATTAACAGATATGTATAAGGCTCAAAAGCGTTGGCTGAAGGCCAATTGGGGGGCTTTTGTTGCCGGACATTTTGGTCCACCTAAACCGCGCCGACGTAAAACGAGCATTCCGACACTAAAATGGTTTACGTAGAGATGAAAAAAGCCTTTTAAAGCACAACCACTATGAGGTATAATTTAAGCAAATAAAAGACCAGGTTAAACCAGGTGAAAAAATTGCGCAAAATAATTCGTCAAGAAGTCGCCACTCTGCCCCGACAGAGTATTGCAGCCATGAAGGTGGCTTTTGGCGTACGTGCACAATACGCCACTATCATGGCACTGGCCGTACTCATGGCCACGCAAATTGCTGGGGTCGCAATATTCTCTGGGAGAGCCGCCGCGGCCTTACCATCACTTAGCCTGGAGCTCGAGACGCGAGAAGTCAGTGATGTGAACGTTAGTTATCAAAATAGCGCCAATCTAAAATTTAATCTACACACAAATGACCTCCATAACCTCAAGGGTGCTGCTTATAGCTTTGAATATGGTAGTACTACGAGTTATGGTGAAGAGGCTAATGTCGAATCTACCCAAGTTGTCAGGGACTCAGAAATGTCATTCTCTGGCGGCCCAACCTATCAATATGGGGGCTATGGCCAGACCAAGGACCATCAAGGAAATATCTATAAGATATACAACGGAAATCTCTACAAATATAATTCGGCGGGTCAGTACCTCTTACAGGTGACGGCTACTCCTAATCATTTCCAGGGATCATCGCGCGCTGATTTAGTGTTTGATTCACAGGATAACCTCTATGTCGGGGGATTTGGCGGTGTTATTGAGAAGTATTCGCCAAGTGGTAATCTACTGAACACCATAGGGTCGGCTACTTACATTCAGATTGCTACTGATCCGGATGATAATCTTTATGTGGTCGAACAGCGGACGGTCAGTGGCTCGCTGGTTCATAAATACGATGCCGCGGGTGCGCTTGTGGATGAATTTGTGATGCCGATTGGTACCGCAGTTCTGTGTGGTGGAGATTTAGCGATAGACTCCGCCGGGAGCCTTTATGTGAGTATTTCTGATTGTGATTCCCAAACATCAGACTCGATTCAAAAACTCTCTTCAGATGGGAACCTCACTGATACCTGGGCCATACCGGTTGCCGGTACATTATACATAGATGACAGTAATATTATTTATGTTCGTGGTCAGGCCACACTTACGACTGAGGGTGACCCAATCCCGTCACCGGCTACTTTGCCCCTAACTTCATATATGCTGGGCTACAATGTACTGCTTGATGTAGACACCGAACATGGCTTGGCCCATATGATGAATCGCGACGAGAATGTGGTAATAACCTACGCTCGTACGGCTTCAGTCGAGGTAGGTAATCTTCAATGTGGTGAAACCTATCATTACCGAGCTAAGGCCGTTGCCGGAAGCGAGACGGTATACGGTGAAGATCAAGAGACTATCGTTCCTTGTAATCCCCTCAACATTCTAACCGGCTGGATTCCAGATGGTCCGCTCGGTGAGGCCTATGAGGCACAGATACAGACAAATGCTTCTGGTGGAACAACAACCTTTAGTATCGTTGATGGGCAACTTCCGCCCGGCCTTGATCTGGACAGCAGCAGCGGCGCGATAACGGGAACCGCGATTGAGGCCGGCAGTTTTGAGTTCACGATTCGCGCAGAGAATGACGGCGCGAATACTCCGGGAATCGATGAACAAACATTATCCATGTATGTCACGGGGCAGAACTTGGATGTGGTTGATAGTAATAACAGTATGTATGTTGGGGACGCTTATACTAATCAGGTCCAGACTACTGGCGGACTTGGGGGCGAGATCCAGTTTGGGAAAGATCCAAGTTCCAATGATGATTTCCCGCCCGGCATCACTATGAGTAGTACCGGCGCGATAACTGGCACGCCTACCCAGGCTGGGTCGTATGCTGTGCTCGTACGTGTCACGCAAGGGCCACTCACCGGCGTTGGTTATGTACAATTCCAGGTAGAGAACCCGACTTATAATGAGATTAGTATCTCGGGTGGAGGGCTTAATGGTGCGCGAGTGGGCCGTGCTTATAGTGAGGACATGGGTTACTATACTGGTAATGGCTTTGGACCAAAAACCTATGCTATTACAGCAGGTGAGTTGACGCCAGGGCTCGAGCTCAATCCGCTCACCGGTATCATTAGCGGGACACCTGTGACGGCGGGAACGTATGAATTTACCCTGGAAGTAACCGATATCACAGGTAGTGCGAGTGGTGAGTTTACTATGCCGGTCGCGCCGACGGTTGTTCAGGGTACCAATACGCCTATTGTTACGATTACCTCGCCAGCCGATAGTACTCAGTTTGATGCCGACCATGATAGTGTTGTCGTCACCGGTACCGGCCCGGCTGGCCAGTCGATTGTGGTATCGATGGATGGCTATGAGCTAGGAACTGCCTCTGTTAACGACGGCGGCACCTGGAGCTATACGGTGGATGATATATTCCCGGGAGATCATAGTTTTGAGGCTAAATATGTGCCAGTTGGTGATCTTGCGGTATTGGGAAGCCTTGTGGACGGTGATATGACTGCTGAAAATGGTAAAGTCACAATTATCGATATGGGTACCGGCAAAAGGATCCAGTCCATCTCACTCCCGCCATACTCATTTGTGTATGTATCGGCCATCAATGAGGCCGGCACCAAGGCCTATGTGGCTGGTGGACGACTCAACTTAGACGAGGTCGGAGATGGTGCTGTCTCTACGCCATTCTTGTATGAAATTGATCTTGGAACTGGCATGTTGGGTCGCACTTTGGACATGTCGTCAATTGGCCCCGATCACACCGTTAGTGCCCTTACGCTTATTAATGATCATACAGCGTATATCGAGTATGGACGTAGCTATTTAGAGTCAGCCATCACATCGGTGAATCTGGATACCATGACACTTGGCAGCTCCGTAGGTCTTCCCCTAAGCAATGATTACACGGTAAGTAATAATCCCCGAGGTCGAAATATATCGCTGGTCGAAGCCAATGGCCGAATATACAGCTCATTATCCACACAGGATGATGATGACTTGCAAACCGCTACGGTTATTAATCGATCAGATAACTCAATGCATAGCATTACAATTCTCAATGACCCGTTATGGTATAACTGCGCAACTGAAGTTATTAAGTCCGGTAACGATGTTTATTATGTGGCCAATGATAAGATCGTTAAAATGAACACTACTAACGGCACTGTCGCGAGCACTATTACCATGGGCAGCACCTTGCAGAGTACTCAGATGTGTGTGAGGTCGCTCCAGATAGATGCGGCCCATAATAAAGCCTACGTGCTCGCCAACGGTGTGTTGTTTACGGTGGACTTATCGAGCGGGGCGACTACCAAGGTTCAGGATCAGGTCGGGTCTCTGTATATCAATGCTTGGGTGGATACGTACATTGATTGGATGAAGCAGCTGCAGCCTAACCAAGAAATAACTGATGAGCTGAGGCAAATGTTCTTTGACCAGCTAAGTAATAGTTTGCCAACATCGCTTCCGTATCAACAAAGTAATCTCATGTCACTTAACAGTGATGCCAGTATGCTTCATATTTTCTGGATGACAGGTATTATCAGTAATTTTAACACCGTTACTTCTCAATATGTTCAATCTACACAGAGTTACTATGGCTACGCTGGATATAGCATACAGTCTGGCGCTCAGCGCTTGGTCGCGCCGGCTACCGTTTCGCCTTCAGCTTCAGTTTCGTTTTCAGTAGAGGAGGGTGAAATTGTGGAACCGGGCTGCGTTGATGATTCGTGCGAACCGGTTGATCCCGATTGTCTTGAATCATGTGAGCCAGAAGAGCCTGGTGAGCCAGAGTTGCCAGGAGCTATTGTGCCGCAGTTGACTCCTAAGCCTGTTGTCGCAACCACGCCCATCAAAGGATCTCCGGCGGTTGTGGCTGTTCAGAACTCACTCTTGGCGCTCGTGGCTCGCATTCCCGAACCACTGGCTGTCGGCTTGCCATGGCTCCTGTTGTCGCTGGCTCTCATCCTGGTTTCATCCCAGTATTATCAGGTCCTTGCTGAATCGGCTGGAACCAAGAAAATGCAGGATCGCGTCGATCATCAAAGGCGACTTGTAGAAGAACAGAATAACTTTGTGGCTCTTTCGACTCACTATCTGCACACGCCACTCACCGTTATGGAGGGGGAAATTAGCTTGATGGTTAAAGCTGGAACACTAACTCAGGCCCAGGCAACTAAGCTGCGAGCAACGCTTACTAGTCTAGCTGCCGAAGCTGAGGCCGTACTCGCACGAGAAGAGCAGAATAAGGTAGAATAGGAAGCGCACGTCAGGGTGTAGCGCAGTTGGTAGCGCGCAGCGTTCGGGACGCTGAGGTCGGAGGTTCAAGTCCTCTCACCCTGACCATTATTCCTGTATAATAGAAGCATGGTGGAAGTGCTTCTTATTCTTATGATCGTTCTCTTGTTGGCTGGTTTTGCTGGCATCCTCTTTATGATTAATCAAAATAAGAAGCCAGTGCAGAATGATACTGCATTAGGGCTTATCAAGGCTGATTTGCAGGCTATGAAGGATGCTATTGATCGCAGTAGCCAGCAGACCCAGAGCAGTGTATTTAAACAGATCTCAGAAAGCAGCAAGATCATTACCGATGTCACTGATCGACTGGCTAAGCTGGACGAGACTAACCGCCGTGTGGTAGATGTGGCCGATGAACTCAAAACGTTGCAAAATGTACTACAGAACCCCAAGCAGCGCGGGGTACTGGGAGAGTATTACCTCGAGACGGTCCTTGATAATGTGATGGCACCTGATCAGTACCAATTGCAGTATGAGTTCAAGAATCACGACAAAGTCGATGCGGTGATTTTTTTACAACAGGGTAAAGTGCTGCCGATTGATAGTAAGTTTAGCCTTGAAAACTACAATCGTCTCCGAGAATCCAAAGATAAATCCAACAATGAGAACTTAATTAAGTTATTCAAGCAGGATCTTAAGAATCGTATCGATGAGACGGCCAAATACATCCGTCCTGATGAGAACACCATGGACTTTGCTTTTATGTTTATCCCAAGTGAAGCCATCTATTACGACCTTCTGATTAACCAGGTAGGTACGACTGGTACAAGCGCCCGCGACCTCATCGAATATGCCTTCCGAGATAAGCATGTGATTATTGTAAGTCCTACATCATTCATGGCCTATCTCCAGACAGTGCTACAGGGCCTTAGGAGCTTACAGATTGAAGAACAGGCTAAGGAGATCCAGAAGCGAGTAGGGCAGCTTGGAACTCATCTAGCGGCTTATGACACGTATTTTAGTAAGGTAGGTAACTCCTTATCAACTACGGTTAATCACTATAACACCGCACACAAGGAACTTGGCAAGATCGACAAGGACGTAATGCGTATTGCGGGGACAACCCCTTCAATTGAGCCGCTGTTGGTTGATAAGCCGAGCACTGACGAGTAAGATATAAGCATGAGCAAACGTATTATTTCCGGCATCAAACCAACAGGTAGCCTGACCCTGGGGAATTATCTTGGCGCTATGCGTCATTGGGCGCCATTACAGGAGAAGGGCGAGGCTCTGTACTTTATTGCCGACCTCCATGCCCTTAACGATAGACCAAAACCAGAAGATATACGTAGCCAAACGCTTGATATGGCGGCCTGGTTGCTAGCGACTGGAATCGATCAAGAGAATATTTTTGTGGAGAGCCAGGTGCCGGCCCACGGTCAGCTCCAGACCATCCTAAATAACTACGTCACCATGGGCGAACTGAGTCGTATGACACAGTTTAAAGATAAGAGCTCTAAAAAGGGTGCAGAGGGTCAGGTGGCCGGTTTGTTCGAATATCCGGTACTGATGAGCGCCGACATTCTTTTGTACGATATCGACCTGGTCCCTGTTGGTGATGATCAGCGCCAACACGTAGAGCTGACGCGTGACATTGCTACGCGCTTCAATAACCTTTATGGCGAGGTATTTACGGTTCCATCCGCTGATATTCAGAAGGAATCAGCTCGTATTATGAATCTGCAGGATCCAGCTCGTAAGATGAGTAAGAGTGATGCTGATAATGGGGGCGCTATCTATCTTCTTGATACTGAAGATGAGGTTAAGAATAAGATAAAGCGTGCAGTGACTGATTCGGGTAGCTCAATTGAGGCCGACAAGGATCGTCCGGCGATTTATAACCTGGTTCAGATATTCGCAGCCGTTACAGGTAAGAGCAGTGAAGAGGTCGTTGAGCAGTTCGCAGGTAAGGGCTACGGGGACTTTAAGCAGGAGCTAGGCAGCGCAGTAGCGGCGAAGGTGGGAGAAGTGCAAGAGGCCTTCCATAATTATCGTAATGATGAGAATAAGCTCCAGGAGATCCTGGCAAAGGGTGCAGCTAAAGCCAATGATCGAGCTGAAGCAAAGCTGAAAGAAGTGAAGAAGGCAGCAGGATTACTGTAGGATCCGGAACACTTAACCTTCGGAAGTCTGATATATCTTTTATATAAATAGTTAACCGAGAGGTTAACTATTTGTTTTTTACTGATGGGGCAGATGGAGAGGTTAAGTACGGCTAAAAGCTTAACAACGTTGTGAATAATACACACATGATATATCAGTATATAGGATATACGTTGATTATTTTACAACATATATTGCACTCAATAGCATTGACACAAGCATAAGTACTATGCTATGCTTCTTATGTAGTCGAAACAAGCAGCTTCACAACAGAATAGTTCCTCTCCCGCAAGCTCAGACTTTCCAAAAGAGACCTGAGGTCCATACTCATGTCTAGTACCTGTCCGATTCATCGTTCTGTCCAGTTCCGACCCTCGTCCCTCGTCGTTCCCAGGTTTACGGTAGGGCAAGTCCCGCTTAGAATTATCCCCCTTAATTCTAAGCCGGGCTCGTCCTACGGTAGATACATCTTGTCGGTAGGGACGTGATCACAACCGCACCTCCTCTGTGATTACATCTCTACCGGCTAGGCCATGCTCGCGTATATTTTATTAATAGCGTGGTGTGGTGGGTAGACACCATCATTTTACTTTTACGGCTTTCTTTCCGGCTGTAGGAGTAGACCATGCGGGCCGACAAGCGCCAATGTAACAACTATTTGGGTGGATTCGCCGGCCCGCAACTTCTTTTATAACGTTCTCGAAGAGACCATCGCCAGTGGTCTTTTTTTATTGGGATAATTTTGACATAATAGAGAGAGAAAGTTCGAGGTGTTATGACATTACAAGGAGTCAGTCGGGCAGGTATAGCCTTGGTCTGTAGCGGCCTGGTGGTCGCATTGCTTTTGAGTATGGCGATAACGAGTCCCACTAAAATTGGCCCTGCAGGAGTGACGCTATGGTTCATGGGCTTTTGGGTGGTGCTATCGAGTTGTATAGCGTTTGTTAATTATGAGCTGGTAATGCGCTTTGGTAGAGAAGCCACTAAGGTTAATGGACACAAGGTAAAGGCGGGAAGTGCGCGTCATGGATTATTGTTGGGGGGTGCCCTGACGGTTATCTTGGCTTTGAGTAGTTTGCAACAACTTGACCCTCGTGATGTTGGATTGATAATTGCCTTTGTGCTACTGGTTGAATTTTATATGAGGACACGACGATGAATATAGATAGTAATAAGGTCGTAGCTGATATTATTGGCGCAAAGGACTTGGACATCCTCGAGAAGATGCGCGTTAAGTACCTGGGCAAGAAGAGTGATTTGCTAGCAGCACTAACAGGAATTGGTAAGTTGCCACCCGAAGAACGTGGTCGGGCAGGCCAAGAGCTGAATGCTGTGAAGAAACAGATTGAGCAGGCATTATCAGATAAGAAGGTTCAATTAGAAGGGGAAGTACTCGAGGTGGCTGCGGCTAGTAGTGCTATTGATGTAACCTTGCCGACCAGTCCGCAGTATGGTCACGCTCATCCAGTACTTCAGGTTATTGATGATATTGTGCGAACCTTCGTCCAAATGGGGTATACCGTAGTGGATGGTCCTGAAGTTGAGGATGAGTGGCATAACTTCGAGGCTTTAAATATTCCTGCTGGCCACCCTGCTCGCGATATGCAGGATACGTTCTATCTGGAGGGCGGGAACTTACCGCGGACTCATACCTCGGGCACTCAGATACGATTCATGGAAGATAACCAGCCTCCTATCCGCATCATTGCACCAGGTAAGGTGTACCGTAATGAAGACGAGGATGCTCGGCACAGTTGGATGTTCTATCAGATGGAAGGCCTGGTTGTGGATAAGGGTATTTCATTGGCCGACCTTAAGGGTACGTTGTTGGCCATGGTCCGGGGTGTGTTTGGCAAGGATACTCAGATTCGATTGCGACTCAATTACTTCCCGTATACTGAACCTTCAGTTGAGATGGATGCCACATGTATGATGTGCAAAGGCTCGGGCTGCAATGTGTGCAGTGGTACGGGCTGGCTTGAACTTGGCGGCGCCGGTATGGTTCATCCGCAGGTTCTTAAGAATGTTGGTTTGGACCCCGAGGTTTACAGCGGCTTTGCATTTGGTTTTGGTCCGGAGCGACTGGCAATGATTAAGTACCAGACGCCTGATGTTCGTGAGTTCTGGCGGCCAACAATGAAATTCTTGGAGCAATTCTAATGAAGCTTTCCTACCTACATTTAAAGACCTACTTTGATAAAGACTATTCAGTAGAGGAATTGACGGCGGCTTTGGAGCGAACAGGAATTGAGCTCGAGGGCTTGGAGTCCGCCGAACCACTGAATACAAAAATTGTTGTTGGATTGACTAAAAAAGTTGTTCAACATCCAAACGCTGATAAACTGAAGCTGGTGTTGGTAGATATTGGCGGGGTCAACCTTCATATTGTTTGTGGCGCACCCAATGTGGCTGAAGATATGAAAGTTGCCGTAGCAACCGTCGGCACTCTCCTGCCTGATGGTGCCGAGATCAAGGAAGCTACGCTGAGAGGTGAGACTAGCCAGGGAATGTTATGTAGCGAGGTCGAACTGGGCTGGAGCGACGATCATGCTGGCATTGTTGAGCTACCAGAGGATTATCAGATTGGAAAATCATTGTGCGACATAGCGCCAAATGAAACAATTGTGGACACCAAGTCGGCTGCAAATCGCCCCGACCTGCTAAGTTATGAAGGTGTAGCCCGCGAAATTGCCGCCCAGCTCGGTGCCAAGCTTTTACTACCTAAAGCTGAGCTTGTAATGACTGCCAATCCTAGGCTTATCAAGAAGAGCGATAAAAAAGCCTTGGCTTTTGGGGTAGCTCATATTGATGTGCGGCACGTTGGTCAGGCTCCGTCTGCAGTTCGTCGTGTCTTGCGAGCAGCTGGAATTCGAGAGATTAGTCCAGTTGTTGACGTTACCAACTTTGTAAGTTTGACTGCTGGTCAGCCAACTCATGCTTTTGATGCTGGTAAGGTTGCATTGCCGCTGAATATTCGCTTTGCCGAGCGCGGCGAGTCAGTTAAGACTTTGAATGGTAAGTTGAATCAACTCACGCCTGAAGATCTGGTCGTGGCGGATAAGCATGGTCCCGTTGATATTGCAGGCGTCATGGGGGGTGCTGATTCGGAAGTCTCAGCAAGCACTCAAGAAATCATTCTTATTGCTTCAACGCTTGATGCGATGGTTGTCCGCAAATCAGCCCAGCGACACGGTATCCGTACCGATGCCAGTGCTCGTTATGAGCGTGGTTTGCAGGTTGAGCTGGCCGATCGTGGCCGTGCCATGGCAATTAATATGTTGGTTGGTATGGGGGCAAAAGTAATTGCTGGCGCTCGCCAGGGCGAGGTTGAGTCACCAAAAGTTCAGGTTGAGGTGAAGCCGGAAGCTATTAATCGATTACTTGGTATTGAAGTGCCAGCCAAAGATATGGTGAAGCAACTTACGTCTCTGGGTTTTGAGGTATCAGGTTTGGCTAGGCTCAAAGTCAAGGTTCCCTGGTGGCGGCCGGATGTAAAGGTGGCGGCCGATGTTGCTGAAGAAATCATCAAGATTGTTGGCCTAGAGGCTTTGCCGGCTACTATTCCGGCTTGGAGCTCAGAAAATATTGTCTTTGATACTAAGCGGGCGTTAACTGATAAGACTCGCGAACTTTTACGATCAGTTGGGCTGTTTGAGCTAACCACCTACTCCTTCATCAGTGAGCAAGATCTAGAGCGCTTTGGTCTTAAGCCGGCTAAGCATCTCAAGCTTAAAAATCCTCTCAGTATCGAGCAGGCGTATATGCGCAGTTCGTTGTTGCCAAGCTTAGTGGCCGTTATGGAGAATAATCAGCGTTACGCCAAGAGTTTTGGTGTAAGTGAGATTTCACGGGTCTTTACGCCGGCGTCTAAAAAAGGTGCCTTGCCAACCGAAGAATATCACTTGGCCGGGGCCGTTATGGACGACTATTACGCAGTGAAAGCACCACTTGATCTGCTTAGTCGAGAGTTACGACTTGATCTGGCATTTGTGCCAAGCAAGCACGCCGAGTATTATCCGGGCCGACAAGCTGATGTGCAACTGAACGGACAGGTCATCGGTACTATTGGAGAATTAC
Source organism: uncultured Candidatus Saccharibacteria bacterium (assembly GCA_964410005.1). Lineage (GTDB taxonomy): Bacteria > Patescibacteriota > Saccharimonadia > UBA4664 > CAYXHD01 > CAYXHD01. The sequence continues at coordinate 28,135 of CAYPFI010000001.1, forward strand.
ACCCGAGACTGTCATCTGGCCTTAAGGGTAGGCGCACTATTAGTTACTTTGAGATTAAGCTTGAGTCGCTGATTGCGGCAGCTGATTCACATGTTTTTGCGCCGGTAAGTAAATACCCGAGCATAAGCCGCGACATTGCTGTGGTAGTCGACCGAACTGTCCAGTGGCAAGAGGTATTAGAGGCAATTTCGGCTGATTTTGCTGATGTAAAGATTGGCTTCCAGAGTCGTTATGAAGGTGCAGGCATGCCTGATGGCAAGATAAGCTTGGCTTTCCGCACTACATTCTCGTCTATGGATAAGACATTGACCGATGCCGAGGCCGATGAATATACCCAAGCTATTATTGAGTTATTGAAGAAAAAGTTCAAAGCAACATTGCGTACATAAAAAGGTTTTCCTGGTGCCTTGTTTAGCATAAGTGCTATAATGTGAGGTAATGGATCCGAATGCAACAATACCAAGTCCAGAGCAAAAAGTAACTGCGCCCCAAGCTGGTGGCGAACAGTTGTCGGCTCAAGATTTAGAGGCTAAGCAGGCACCAGTCGCTGCCGAAACCAGTCAAAACGGCCCAAAAGCTGATGACGGCGCAGCAGTTGCTCAGGCTCAAATCGCGGCGGTGGCAAGTGATGATCCTGCTCAGACGACTCCTGTTGCTAGCTCAACTGATCCCGTCGCTCCACCAGCTCCGCTAACGGCTGAGGATGTTGATGTAATCGAGCCGGAGTGGGTAAAAAAAGCCGAGAAAGCTGTTGCGGATCATCGTAATGACCCCAGGGCCGAAGAAAGTGCCGTCGAGGCTGTACAGATTGAGTACTTAAAAAAACGCTACAATATTGATGTAGAACCTGGCGATAAGGCGCCGTGAGGTTAAGTGAGGTGAGCACGTGATTACGCTTGTAGTGGTAGTTTTGCTAATGTTGGCCAGCCTAGCTGTGGTGGCATTTTTAGCGTATCGTCGGGTCTTGCGCAGGAGTAAGGCAATTGAGCGTGGTTTAAAGATGGTGCCCCTTCTCATCCATCTGCCTCCCCCAAGTGACGATACCGAGACTAATAACCGTGATGTACGTGAAGTTATTAAGGAGAAAGTCTCGCAGGCGGAGATACTCTACGAGCTCGTTAATGGTACTGCCAGCAAGGGTTTTAAAAGTAATTTTTATGGCCAACGTCATATTGCTTTGGAGATTATTGCGACGGGTGGTTTGATTCACTTTTATTCTGCCGTTCCGGTGGCACTGGTGGATATTATTAAGAATGCCATTGTGACGGCATATCCTGGTGCCAGTATTGAGCAGGCTGAGGATCACAATATCTTTAGTGAAGCAGGTAAGTTGCCTGGCACGGTGGGCGGTGAGTTGGTGCTTAAGGAGAAGTATTTCTATCCGATTGCTGGTCCGCAGGAGCTGGGCCGCGACCCACTTGATGCCTTGATGAATGCATTGAGTGGCATTAGCCCTAAAGATGGCGTGGGTATTCAGATCATGTTGCGACCAGCGACGGGTAAGTGGCAGCATAAGATTAAAGAGTTTGTAAAAAAACGACGCTTGCAGGGTATGACTGACGGCGAGCTTAAGATTACCGGGCGCGATTTGTTTAATGCGGTTGCTAAACCGCCTGAACAGATTCAGCGTATGCATGAGCGTGAGGAGTCGCAGCTTTCTGAGCTACAGCAGCACGTTTTACAGGCCATTGAGCAAAAGTCTCAAAAACCTGGCTATGAGACACTTATTCGTGTATTGGTTTCTACCGATAATGCTCAAAAGTCACAAAAGCTTCTTAATGACTTGGTTGCCTCGTTTGCGCTTTACAGTGCGCCAGCCATGAATGGTTTTAAGTTACTGCCAGCAACTGATGTAAGTGGTCTGGTGACGGCCTTCATCTTCCGCTTCTTTCCTCCCGAGCTTAATAATATGATTCTTGGATCGGCTGAGATGGCGGCACTCTTTCACTTGCCAGATTCACAGTTTAGTCCTAACTCTGATGTGGCTCGTCAGTACTCCAAGCAAGTTGATGGCCCGCCATCGTTGCCGACTGAAGGGCTGCTCTTGGGTCAAAATGAATTCCGCGGTAATAAGAAAGATATTCGTCTTAGTGATAATGATCGCCGCCGCCATACCTACATCCTGGGTCAAACGGGTACTGGTAAGTCGACCATGCTAGAGAACCTGATTGTTCAGGATATGCGCGACGGCAAGGGCTTCTGTTTTATCGACCCCCATGGTGATACTGCCGAGAAGCTCCTGGGCGCCATTCCAAAAGAGCGTGCCGAGGACGTAATCTACTTTAACCCTGGTGACACTGATAATCCACTCGGTCTTAATCTCTTTGAGTTTGAGACACCTGATCAGAAAGACTTCCTGGTGCAAGAAGCCATTAATATGCTCTATAAACTTTACGATCCTCA
>CAYPFI010000002.1:0-24123 GCA_964410005.1 uncultured Candidatus Saccharibacteria bacterium
AGCCCACAGCCAGCATCAGGTGCTTCCAGATCACGAGGTTGAGGTGCGGGTCATTGATCAGGCCGATGATCATTCCAGCGATGAGATCCTGGTTGGTGAAGTCCTGTTGAGCAGCGATGATGCGAAGGGGCTTCTCGTAGGAGTCGGCCCGACACCAGGCGACCAGTTCGGGGTGTTTGCCGTACCTGGGCGCTCGATCATCCAGGATCCCGTAGACCACTTCTCCGCGGCGCGGGAAGGAGATGATCCAGTTGTTTCGGTATCGATGCAGCTGAGGTACGGCCAACTTCTTGCCAGCAGCTGTGGTCATGTGGCGCCAGCCCTTGTCATGCAAGTGAACACGAGTGCCGTCATCCAGGATGGCGACGGCGTTGCGATGCCCAGGGCGGGTTTCCTTGGTGCCGACTTTTGCGCCGGTGTCCTCGTCGACCGTTTTGACACGGCCGGGGTAGTCAATGGTGGCGCGAACGATTCGCATGCCATCTCTCTTTCTTCTGGGTGCGAAGTGGAGACATCATACCATTTATGGGCATAAATTACCAGGTTAAAACCAGCTTTGAGGTCTGATACAATAGAGTCATTACGAAGGGTATTATTTGGAAGTTCTACAAGCGATAATTTTGGGATTAGTACAGGGGTTCACTGAATTTATCCCAATTTCCAGCTCAGGACACCTGATTCTCGTCGGCAACTTCTTACACTTCTCATATAGCGGACTTGCTTTTGACACAGCTTTGAACATCGGTACCTTGGCAGCCTTGTTCGCATTCTTCTGGAAGGATTTCTGGAAGCTAGCGCATGATTTTGTGCTGGGTGGCGAAGATCGAAAGCTTGCTTGGTATATCATTGTGGCGACTATTCCGGCCGTGGTGTTTGGTGTGTTGGTTCAGGATTTGGCCGAGAAGGCGTTTAGGAATAATGCGCTGGTTGCCGTTAATCTGATTTGGGTGGCGGTATTAATGTTGTTGATCGATCGTTTGCCGCAAGTCGTTAAAAAGGTGCAGGATATCAAGCTGCCACAGGCCGTAATTATCGGTTTTGCCCAGGCATTAGCCTTAATCCCGGGCACCAGCCGCAGCGGTATTACTATTACGGCTGGACGCGCCTTGAAGCTCGATAGGGTAACTGCAACACGATTTAGTTTCTTGTTGAGTGCGCCGGTGATCACGGGAGCAACCTTGAAGCTTATTTTGAGCGATTCGACGTTGCATCAGATGACCGTTATGCCGGCCATGTATATTGGTGGCATCTTAGGGGCCTTTGTGGCAGGCTATTTCTCGATTAAATTCCTGATTAATTACCTCAGCAAACACGGCCTGGCTATCTTTGCATATTACCGTATCGTGGTGGGTGTCCTCATTTTATTAACCGTGGGGGTGATGTAATGGCAGCTGGTTTGAGTCAAATTGCAACGGATATGATCGCTACCCTTGGGTATGGCGGTCTGGCCTTTGGATTGTTTGTTGACAGCTTCGGAATTCCGATTCCGTCGGAGGTGCTGTTGCCCTTAGCTGGCGCGGCCGCTAAGCAAGGCCAGATGAACTTGCTAATTGTGATTATTGTCGGCACGTTGGCACAGACGCTAGGTGCAATACTGGCCTACGCCATCGGCATGGGGCCGGGTCTCGGCTTTGTGAAGCGCTACGGCAAGTACGTATTGTTTAGCGAGCATGAGCTCGAAAAAACCCATGCGCTGTTCGAGAAATATGGGAGTTGGCTAACACTGTTTGGGCGTTGCTTGCCAGGTATTCGTACCTACATTGGTATTCCAGCTGGTATGGCCCGCATGAAGTTTGTGCCCTTTGTGATTGCCAGCTTTGCCGGCTCGCTTATTTGGACGGTTTTCCTGTCGGTCATTGGCTACCAGCTGGCCGAGCACCTGCATGTGATTGATAGTGTACTGAGTAAGTTTGGCTATGTACTAGCTATTGGTGGTATAGTAGCCTTTATCTGGTACGTCCATCACTCAGTCAAGAAAAGGAAGAAACAGGCGTGAAAATTGAACACACAACTCTCAGTAATGGTTTGCGTATTGTAACTTCGCGCATGCCCAGTGCTCGTAGTGTATCGGTTTGTATGATCGTCGGGGTAGGGAGTCGATACGAGGATTTTGCCACAAATGGCGGCGTGTCGCACTTTTTGGAACATCTTCTTTTTAAGGGCTCAAAGCACTGGCAAAGTACTCAGGTTATCGGCGAGGCTGTCGATGGCGTTGGCGGTTATCATAACGCCTACACAACTAAGGATTTAACGAACTTTTACATCAAGGTTCCTAAGCGTCATGCTAAGCTGTCGCTCGACATTTTGGCTGACATGATTCAGTTCCCGTTGCTTGATGAAACCGAGATTGATCGTGAGCGTACGGTGGTTTTAGAGGAGATGAATGTCTGGCGCGATGATCCAGCTGGCGCAATTTATGATCTTATACCAGAAGTTTTATGGCCTAACGATCCGCTAGCATGTGAAATGATTGGGAGCGAGAAGGTTATTAAAAATATCTCTCGCCAAGCCATTTATGACTACCAGCAACTACATTATGGGCCAGAGAATATTGTGGTCAGTATTGCGGGCGATATAGAGCACGATGCCATGGTTGGGCACGTAACGGAGCTTATGGGTATGATGAAGCGTCGTAAACCACCGCGGCTCAAGAAGGTAGATCTGTCGCTGTCCGATCAGCTCGTAGTGGAGCGCGAGCAAGCTACCAGCCAGATGCATATCCTCATTGGTTGCCAGGCGTATAAAGCCAATCATAAACGTACCGCCGCTATGCAAGTCGTCTCGACGATTCTGGGCGCTGGTATGAGCTCGCGACTGTATCTGGAGCTCCGTGAACGTCAGGGTCTGGCGTACAGCGTCTTTAGCGATTACAATGGTTTTGTAGATACGGGTGCATTTAGTGTGTATGCCGGCGTGAGTCCTGAAAATGTAGAGCAGGCCATGCAGGTAATTATGAGCGAGCTGGCTCGTCTTAAGAACGAGCCAGTCGGTATTACCGAGCTCACCAAAGTGAAGCACAAATTAGCCGGAGGATTGCAGCTCGCGCTGGAAAGTACCTCGGCTATTGCTGATAGGGTCGGGAGTCGCATGATTCTCTTAAATGAGATCAAGCTACCTGATGAGACTATTGCCGAGATTGAGGCGGTTACCGCCGAAGATGTTATGAAGGTAGCTAATGAGTTGTTTACCAGAGACAAGCTGCGCTTAGCTACCATTGCCCCCGATACCAAACGTGCCCGAGTAGCATTTGAACAAGAATTGGAGAAAATATAATGAGTGAGCTACATCCCGAAGTTGTAAAAGTCCGTTTTGAACGCACTTTTTGTATGATTAAGCCTGATGGTGTGATGCGCGGGCTGTCCGGCGACATCATTAGTCGTATTGAGCGAGCTGGACTTAAGATTGTTGCCATGAAGATGGTAGTACCTACCGAAGCACAGGTTAAAGCTCATTATCCGGTAAGCGATGAGGTTTGGGTGACTCGCTTGGGCAGTAAGAGCCTCAGCTCATTTGAAAATCTAAATGTAACCGCCGAAGAGATACTAGGTACTACTGATAAAAAAGTTATTGGCGAAGATGTGGTTACCAACTTGATTCGCTTCATGACCAGCGGTCCAGTGGTCTGTATGGTGGTTGAGGGCGTGCAGTCAGTTGCTATGATGCGCAAACTGGCTGGTGCAACCCTGCCTTTTATGGCTGAAGTCGGTACCATCCGCGGTGATTACTCAGTTGATAGCCCCGCCGTCGCCAATGCCCAGCATCGATCGATCCATAATTTGTTCCATGCTAGCGAAACACTTGAAGAAGTAGAGCAAGAAATTGGTGTGTGGTTTAAAGGCGAAACTATTCACGATTATCAACTCGGCAACGAGCAAACGTTGTACGGCAAGTTTTACTAAACTGTAAAGCTGGCGTCAAAAAAAGTCTGTCCAGTCTGTAGAGCTATAAGATACTTCTCGATGGGCGGGAAGAGGGGAGTTGGTAATTCATTAATGCTGAACCATTGCCAATCACTGGTCTCTCGTGGCGAATTATTAGTCGGTTCGCCCGATACCCAGTCGGCTACAAAACTAATATCTACATAGTGTTTGGGCGGCATCTCGGTAAAATTTACGACTCCAAGAAAGCGCACATCATCTACTACGACATTAGAGCCAGCTTCTTCGCTCAACTCACGGAGAGCACCAGCTTCAAGCGATTCCCCAAGTTCTAAATGACCGCCGCCGCTACCCCAATAGTCTTTACCCAAGCTGCCTCTGCGTTGATGAAGCATCACAAATTGTTGATCAGCCCCTTGCTTGATAACAATTATGCCAACACCGACTTTTGGATAATCGTGATTCATAAAGTAAGTATACTAAAACGAAGAGCTGGCGGCCTCCATCCCAGAACTTCAGGGTAGAGACCGCCAGCGGCGGACGGGTGGATGGAGTTGGGTCAGCCGAGTATGTCGGCGTATTCCTGCCTGAACCGGTTGAGCACGCTCGAGTTGGCGGCCATGGCGGTGTGGATCTGGACCCCTTCACAGCCGACGTCGTAGCTCTGCCAGATGTCTTCTCCGGAATCGATTCCACCGCAGCGGATGACCGAGACCTCTGTCGAGGCGAACTGCTCCACGAACTGCGCTGCGTTGGACAGGCTGAAGGGCTTCATCGCGTGACCACTGATGCCGCCGTACCGACCTGCCTGATTGGTCTTCAGCGCTGGCCGACGATCCGAGGTGTAGCCAACGCCGTTGGGGAAGGTGTTGCAGGTGACCACCGCTTCGACAACCTCGGCGCCATTGTGACGCCGAGCTGCTGCAATCACAGCAGCAACCTCCTTGAGGAGGCCGGGATCGCTGTAGGGCGAGAGCTTGACCCAGATCTTCTGCTTCGGATCGAAGGCTCCGATGAGGTCCAAGACCTGGTGGATGGACTCTGGGTCGAAGCTGATGATCTTGTGCTGTGCGCCGTCATCACGCACATTGGGGCAGCCGAAGTTCAGCTCGATGACACCAGCCAGATGCCCCATGTCTCGCACGAGCTGGTCGTACTCGAGGGGGTTGAACCCCGCGACGCTCAGGATGAGGCTCTGCTGGTAGCGCTGATAGAGCTCCGGTGGCTCATCACCTCCAGTTGGGCGACTCGTTCGACCACCGTTCGGCATGCCCCAGGAGTTGAGGCCGAAGAGCGAGTTGTCGAAGTTCTCGCAGACGCCATCGTTGCCGTTGCGCTGCTCCCAGGTGAAGGAGCCGAGCACGACACCGTCAGAGGGACCCATCAGCTGCAGGATCCGATCGATGTCGAAGGACTTGCAGAGCCCTGCCGCGCTGATGAGCAGGGGGTTGTCGGGGCCGTATTCGGTACCGGCGAAAAGCATGACTTTGTCTCACTCTCTATGTCGATGAACCTTCTGGTTGCGGTGCAACCTGGTATGGAGTATGCTAACAACACAAAATATTGTTAACTTGACGACGGCAGTCGTCGACAATAAGTAGGTTATGGACGAGAAACATCTACAACAAGAGTTACGCAACCTGGGGCTTACCAAGAACCAAGCGGCTATTTATATGACGCTGGTAGGGCATGGTCAATTGCGCATCCAGGAAATCGTAAACAGTGTTAAGCTGCCGCGCTCCTCGGTGTATGAGGCCCTTAAGGGCCTGTTTGAGCTTGGTATTGCCGAAGAGATTGTCTCGGAAAACCACAAGATTATCAGGCCATATCCGATTGGAATTATTAAGCATGGACTGGATGAACAGGCTCGGCACTATCAAAAGCTAGCTGAGGATGTCACTGAGCTAGAGAAGCACCTGGATATCGTTAACCAGGGCAAGAAGGCGGCTTCGCTGTCGGTTCGCTCTTACAAGGGCCGTTCGGGGGCTCGTCAGTTGTACTGGAATACGCTGAAGGCCGAAGACACCATGTATGTGTACAGTGATTGGGGACGAGCACGGTATATCGGTAAGAAATTTTACGAGAGTTTTGTAGCTGAATCGCGTACGCGCAAAATTAAGGAGCGGGTACTAATCAACGCCAGCGCAGAAGCACTGGAATCGATTCGGATATATACTTATCCAGGTTCACCAATTTCACGGACCAGAATGGAAGATATTCGAGTGGTAGATACCGATAAGTTAGCCATAAAGGGGGACACCTTAATCTATAATGAGACCTATGCCCAGGTGTATTTAAGCCAGGTACAGATTACAGGTTTTGAGATCGAAAATAGTCACTTTGTGGCCACTCAGCGTATAATTTTTGAAACGTACTGGGACATGGCCAGGCCAATATCTGAAGTTCTGGTATAATTACGAGGTCCTGCCCTGGTAGCTCAGTGGATAGAGCGTCTCCGTCCTAAGGAGAGCGTCGGGGGTTCGATTCCCTCCCAGGGCACCATTTATAAACTACTTATCCTTGCAAATCTTGCTTGATTTGGCATAATTATCGAGACACATTCACTAGCGGGAGGTTTCCCCGTGTTGTTCCGTTTGTTCAAGGCGCTGCTGTGCGCTCTGTCCGGCCTTCTGGGTGGCAAGATGATCGCCGATCTCTACCTCCAGAAGAACCAGTCCAAGGAAGGTGCCGGGATCCAGTGGGTCGTGCGCGCCGTCGCTGGTCTGCTGGCTGGCCTGGCGCTGGCCAACCGCCGACGCATCCCCAAGGGGCGCTGGCGCTGGCTGGCCCTCGGCTCCATCACCGGTGCCGCGGCGCTGCCCGTCGCCATGGACCAGATCGGGGAGAAGGATCGCTTCCCCCTCAACGAGCCGCGCGAACAGGGCATCGGTGCCTTCATCGGCCTGATCCTGACCGGCTCCGTGCTGCTCGTCGGCACCTGGTTCCGCCGTCGAAGGGCTGCGCGGTGAGGAGGGCCTTGCTGCTGGCCTCGGTCGGCTACGTGCTCATCAAGCAGCCCAAGTGGCGTCGGCAGCATCGCCAGTACCAGCTGTCGGGCGGGCAGAAGTTCAAGCAACGTCAGCGACGGTTCCGTCCGTCATCCTGAGGTTCGGAGAAGAGTTCGTGATTCATTCACGATGTGCTCTTCCCCGAGCCTCTTTTCCGTTTAACGCAAAGTTATGATGCCGATTGTGGCCAAGACGCCGGCGAGTAGCTTACGACCCCAGTAGGCTGTCTCTCCAAGAATAAGGATGCCTCCCAATACAGACAGTACCGTTACGGTTCCGAGTATGGGAATAATACTGGAGGCTGGGCCGAGCTGCAGGGCTCGTACAAAGAAGATAAGGCTGAGTACATTTAATGTTGCTAGCAGTGGTGTCTGCCAGCCCATGTGCTTAATAGCAGCTTTTATATCTCTTGACGTGGCCGGGAAGGCAATGAAGGGGAGGGGGATAATCCAGATGAGCATGATGTAGAAGAAGAATGGATAATGCGGACTAGCAATTTTATCCATAACGCCTGCGAGGCTGAGAGCCGAAGAGATGCCAATAGCTACGAGAGCATATCGATTAATGGCAAGTTTACGATTGAGGCTGATAATAAGGGTAGCGCAGATGATGATAATGACGCCCATTAATTTTTTGAGATCAACGGACTCTTGCAAAATGATAATCGAGCCGAGGAAGCCGGCGATGAGTCCCATTTGACTGACTGGTACCAATTGTGAGGCCTCGACCTGCTTACGGAGATAAAACTGGCCACGCTGGAAGATGCCATAGCCCAGGGCACTGAGCAAGAGTAGTCCAATTGCATAGGGCGGGACATTGGTCGGGAGAGGTGCGCCACTGACAATCCAGATAACAACGCTGGCCATCGCTGCACAACAGTTGTAGACAAATCCCATTATGCGCGGATTTGCCGATTTTTTACTGATGACACGAAGGCTGAGGACAAGAGTCGTATTAATCGCCACGGCAAGGAGGGCAAAGCTAAGCCAATTCATGACTCAAGTATACATCAAGGAGCTTATGCTACAATTGCCATATGAGTAAGAAAAAAATCCATAAAGGCTTTCCTGGGCAGCACGATCACGAAGAAGTTTTATTGGTATTCCGCCATCACCTGATGTCGATCCGTAAGGAGTTGATCGTAGCCATGTTGGTAGTCGTTGTCGGCATGCTACCGATAACGATCTGGCCGACAAACACGCTAGCCCTGCAGTTCCTTGGCATCTTGAGCGTTCTGGCTCTCGGTTACTTTATCTGGGCTTGGGTGGGCTGGTATTACAGTGTCTATATTGCCACTAATGAACGAATCATCGAGGTGCATCAGCGCGGCTTTTTTGATCGACGCGTAACCGAATTTGGGCTCGATAAGATACAGAATATCAATTACCACATAAAGGGTATTCAGGCCGTTATTTTCCGTTATGGCACCATTGCGGTGCGCACCTATGTGGGGGACTTGGTTATGAAGGGAATTCATAATCCAGTAGGGATTCAGCAGAAGCTCGTGAAGATCGTTCAGCAGTATGGTAGAATAGAGGGTAAGAATTAAGGTTCCGAGGAGGAGTATTTAGTGGCAGACAAGGCAGAAAAGAAGCCCAAGAAGGATGAAAAGAAAACCGGCGCAAAGAAAACAAATAGTGTTGTTTCTAAAGTAACCGATACCGCTAAAAGCGCTACCGATAAGGTAAAGACGGTGGTAGCTTCAGACAAGAGTGGTGAGAAAAAGGCCGGTGGTAAGCGCAAGCCATTGTCGCTCATCATCGCCATTGCTCTGACCGTTATCGTTGTCCTCCTGGCTACCTTTGGCGTATTGATCTACAAGTTTAAGCAAGACAGCCCATTGGTTTACAAAGTTTCACAGGTGGTGCCATATCCAATCATGCGCGTAAATGGCCAATTTGTGTCGTACAGTCGCTTCCTATTCGATTACAACAGCATTAAGCAGTACTACAAGAGCCAAACCGGTTCTGATGGTAAGCCGCTCATCGACTTCAACACCGCTGAAGGCAAGAAGAAGCTCCTGGAACTCCGAAAGCAGGTAGAAGAGCAGCTTAAGAGCGACGTGGTTACGCAGCAGCTGATCAAGGACAACAAGATTACCGTTACTAGCAAAGAGCTCAATGATCGTGTTGATGCTATTACTAAGCAAGCTGGTGGTAAAGACAAAGTTAATGAAGTTCTTAAGAAGTATTACGGTTGGACCCTAGCTGATCTTAAAACTAAGCTGAAGTTCCAGATTGCCAGTGAAAAGCTCCAGACCAAGCTCGGAACCGATGGGGAAGCCAATAAAGAAGCCAAAGCTAAGGCCGAAGATGTCTTGAAGCAAGTTCAAGCCGGTGGTGACTTTGCTGAGCTCGCCAAGAAGTACTCACAGGATAGCAGTGCGGCTAACGGTGGTGACCTCGGATTCTTCGGTAAAGGTCAGATGGTTCCTGAATTTGAGAATGCAGCCTTTGCCCTCCAGGTTGGCCAGACCAGTGCGATCGTGAAGACCAAGTATGGCTATCACATCATCAAGGTTACCGAGAAGAAAGATGATCAGGTTAAGGCTTCACACATTCTGATTAAGGGTGTAGATGTTGATCAGTACATCAAGGATCAGACCACCAAGGCCAAGACGGCTACGTTCATAAGTTTCTAAAAAATTAATGCGCAAGTTCATTTCCTTTTAAGTAGGGTAGTCCTGGGCTCCTCTCACGCCCGGGACTCTCTCTTGGTTTTGTGCTGCGGAGGACAAAACGCAATAAGCCTGCGGCACTCGAACTTTTAAAAAACACTTTTCTACTTTTTGCCACTTTGCTGCAAAAATACTGTCTTTTCGCCACTAAGTGGCAAAAACGAGAAAAGTTGTATTTTGAGGTGGGGCCCCTAAGCCGTAACTTATAAGTAAGTCTTGCTTAGTTATGAATAGCTTTGGCGATGGCAGGGACTACACGCTTATCGAGTACATCCGGAATAATGTGGTCAGCGTCAGGATCACTTACAAGAGCAGCTAGGGCTTCAGCAGCGGCGAGCTTCATCTCATCGGTAATAGCTGGCACACCGGCATCAAGAGCACCACGGAAAATGCCCGGGAAGACCAGTACATTATTTATCTGGTTAGGGAAATCACTGCGGCCAGTAGCTATCACAGCAGCACCGCCAGCCTTCGCCTCGTCGGGCATAATCTCTGGTGTAGGGTTAGAGAGGCCAAACACAATAGGGTCGGTTGCCATAGTCTTGATATCGTCAGCGGTTAATAGATTGGCACGACTGAGGCCGATGACGATATCAGCGCCCTTCACAGCGTCTTGCAGGCTACCAGTACGGCCATTCTTGTTGGTGACGTCAGCTAGTTTGGCTTTATAAGGGTCTAGATCGGTGCGTGAACTGGCGACGATACCTTTGCTGTCGACGAGTAATACCTCAGCATTAATGGCATATTGGGCAATCAGGCGAGCTACAGCGTTTCCAGCGGCCCCGGCCCCGACAATCACGATGGTCGAGTCGTTAAGGTCTCGGTTAGTAACCTCACAGGCATTAATCAAGCCAGCCAGGACGACCACGGCGGTACCGTGTTGGTCATCATGCATAACAGGAATCTTGAGTTCGGCCTTGAGGCGATCTTCTACGTCAAAACAGATAGGAGCAGCAATATCTTCGAGGTTAATGCCCGCAAACCCAGGCGCAATGGCTTTGATAACATCGACGATCTCGTCGGCAGTATGTACATCGAGCACAATGGGGAAGGCGTTGACGCCAGCCAGCTCCTTAAACAACATGGCCTTGCCCTCCATAACGGGTAGGGCGCCTTGTGGGCCGATGTTGCCAAGGCCTAAGACTGCGGTACCATCACTAACAACAGCAATCGTATTGCCGGCAATGGTCAGATCCTTAGCGCGTTCAGGGTGTTCGGCGACTTCTGAGCTCACTGCTCCAACGCCAGGCGTGTAATACACACTTAAATCGTGGTGATCGGCAACTTTGCCTTTACTGGTGATTTCAATCTTACCTTGCAGCTCAGCGTGCTTATCGAGTGATTCTTGTTTAATGTCCATATACCCATGATACAATACTCCTATGAAATTAGCATCCGGTTCGCACATCCATATCCTAGGAATTGCTGGTCACGCCATGGCTGGTGTAGCCTTGGCGGCGAAGAATTTGGGGTATGAAGTTACCGGTACCGATACAACGGCTTATGAGCCCATGAGTAGCTGGCTTACTGAGCAGGGGATTACTTGGTTTAAGGAGGCTGATGAGGCTCATCTCGATAATATCGATTTGCTTGTCTTGGGTGGAGGAATCTCTGAAGATCATCTAGAGCTTGTTGCGGCTCAAGAGCGGGGAATCGCCATCCAATCCTATCCAGAGCTGGTTAGCGGCCTTATTTCGACTCAGAATCGCATTGTGGTGACGGGTACGCATGGTAAAACCACCACGACATCCCTCATTGCATGGTTACTGGAGAGCGCCGGCAAGAATCCCGATTACTTGATTGGCATTAAGCCCAAGAACTTTGAGAGTAGTGTTCGCCTAAGAGATAGCGATGTGGCCGTTCTTGAAGGTGATGAGTATCGTAGTTCAAGGCTGGATACTAGCAGTAAGTTTAGTCACTATCAGCCCACATCAGCTATTATCACGAGTATCGAGATGGATCATCCTGATCTCTTTAAAGACCTGGAAGATGTCAAAAAGCGCTTTGAGGGCCTTATGCGGAATATGCCCGAAGATGGCTATGTAGTGTATTGTAATGACTCGGAAACCATTGGCGAGGTGGTGGCTAACGCCAACGTTAAGACCGAAAGTTATGGCAAGGGTGGCGATTGGCGGGCCGTGAACACAGAATTTAATGCATCTGGTATCAAGTTCGATTTACAACATGATGATGAGCTTATTGGTTCTGTATCGGTGCCATTATATGGTGCGCACAACGTCTCCAACTCACTCGCAGCTCTTGCGGTGTGCCTGGAGCAAGGGATTAGTATTGATGATTTACAAGCCGGAGCTAAGAGTTTCCTCGGGGCCAGCCGCCGTTTTGAGCGGGTCTCGAATCCTGAAGCAGCTGTTATCGTCATTGATGATTATGCCCACCATCCAACTGAAGTTGCAGCCACGTTAGCCGCTGCTCAGCAGCACTTTAGCGGCAAGATAGTTGCGGTGTTCCAGCCCCATACCTACAGCCGTACACAAAGTTTACTCAAAGAGTACCAGCAAAGCTTTGGTGATGCCGATCAAGCTTATATTATTGATATTGAAGGTGCACGCGAGGCTGGACTGGCCGAAACCGTCTCAGCTGCCGATGTTGCAGCCGCTGATAACGTCGAATACTCACCAAATCGCCAAGAACTTATTGAGAACCTCAAGCAAGACCTTGAACCAGGCGATGTGCTACTTTGCATGAGTGTGAATGGTTATCAGAATTTCGCGCATGAGATTAGCCAGATTATAAACGCCTAAAACGACGAAGGCCCTCAGCGAAAGCTGAGGGCCTTCGCAGAGGGCGGATGGATGAGCTGGTCAGGCTGCGGTTGGGGGTGCCAGTTGGTAGATCTTGAGGATGAGCTTGACGGCGTCCTTCTGGACATCGCCACTCTTCAGGCAGACCAGCCGATTGACCTTGTCTCGACAGCGTCCCAGTCTGCCGAGGAGCTCGTTGTAGACGGTGGTGTTCTCCTGGACCTGAGCCGCTTCGAGCTGGCTCATCAGGTTCGTGGCCTGACGTTCGAGGAGATCGAGTTGGATGTAGGGAGCGAGGTACACTCCCAGGCCGAGCATCACGATTGCAAGCAAAGCGAACTGCAACATGGGGCCTCCTGGCGCCTTGGGTTCTCCTGAAGTTCAGGCTTGGCCTCATCATAGCATAGGTATGTTGGTCATAAAAGATGGGACAACCACCTCTGAGTGCCTCGTTGCACTCAGAGGTAGTTATCGATCGGGTGATGGTTCACGGGGCTGAGTTCTCGGAGGCGCTCCAGGAGGCGGAGAGCCTGGTTGCGATCTCTGATGTACTCGTTATCAGGCCGCGCAATATCCTGTAGTTCGCCCCGAAGGGCGATGGCCCTCTCCAGAGCATCTCGCCGCTGATCCAGCGAGGCTGCCTTGTTCTCAGCCAGGCTCAGGTACCACTCGGCCTGTCGAAGAGCTCGAGTGCCAAGCAGGATGCGCTTTAGCTTTCCCATGCGCTGCTCCTTGGCTCGAGGACTTGGGCGGTTCGCGACACCAGTGCAGGGATCTTCGCCCGATAGATCAGGTACTCCATATCAGTCCAGTCGGCGGTCTCTGGGTCGAAGTTGCCCTTGTGCACCATGACCGTGGCCTTGGCGGAGTAGCGGCTCAGTAGGAGAATGCGCAGGCGCTTCTGGCGACGTCCTTCCGACAGTTTGCCGTCGTAGATCTCGATGTAGACGCCGTACTCCTCCAGGTAGAAGTCCGGGCAGTAACCGTGCTTGAGGGTGCTGCCCTCGATGTAGTAGAAGTGCGGCTCGTATTCCCACTTGATGTTGTTGGCATTAAGGAAGGCAGCAAAGTCGCGCTCCATCTGGTTGACGAAGGGATCGGTTGCACCCTTTTGCGGACGGGTGTGTGAAGGCTCCCAAACAAGTCGGGGATCGGGATCAAGGCTGATCATGGTTCACCTCCTCTCGAGGCTCGGTGGTATCAAAAAACGCCCCTAAGGGCGTGCGTACTGGGACGAGGCATACTGGTAGCCGTGCGGCGTATTGAGTAGTAAACCCCTTCTCATGGCTTAAGCGTAACCTAAGCATAAACGTAATGTCAAACAGGGCGCTGCCTGGGCGGGCCCGAAGGCCCGCCCAGAACAGGGAGGGGAGGGTCAGCCGCCGCTGACGGTGGTGCACCTTGGGCAGGCCATCACGCTGCCGGCAGGCACCAGACGTGTGTCACAGCTGTGACAGTGACCATCCCGGGGCATGAACGGCAGGGTGGGGGGAGCTTCGTTCAAGCCCATCAGGTCCTTGAGGACCTGGACGAGCAGGGGGCGCTCAGCCTCCTTGATGCGTCCTTGGAGCGTCTCCTCGGTGTCGCCGTCCAGGACGGGCACGGGCATCTGGGCGATGATGCGTCCTTCATCCATGTCCACGGTGGCGTGGTGGATGGTGCAGCCGGTGAACTTCACGCCAGCTGCCAGGGCGTCACGTACCGGGTGCCAGCCCTTGAAGGCTGGCAGCAGGGCCGGGTGGTTTTTGATGATGATCGAGTCATCTCCGTAGACGTCGAAGAAGGGCTGGGTGAACAACGTGCCCCAGCCAGCCATGGATGTGAAGTTGATGCCTAGCGCCTTGAGCTCGACCGCCACGTCATGGCTGAACTGATCACGGAAGCTGCCGGGGAGCTTGGGATCGAGGTTGCCGTAGTCGGCTCGATCGAAGAGGCGCGTCTCGATGCCGTAACCTCCAGCCTTCTCGAGAGCCAGGCAGGGTCGGTCGGCGCCAACGACGGCGACGGGAAACCCGGCCGCTACTAGAGCGTCCAGGAGCGTACCGGTCCCCGAAACGAGGACTCCAAATTTCTTGTCCATGCGAGGACCTTTCGTCAGGGCCCGAAGGCCAGGAACAAATAAAGCAGATCGATATCTGCTCACTCGATATAAGTATACACGAAAGCCCCCAGGCAGTAGACTTTCGCTTACTGCTCGGGGGCGTGGGTTGTCTCCTGGGCTCCGGGAAGAACGCCTGGAATGGAAGGCCAGGGGACGAAGTTGAAGAGGGGTTCTTTGGTGAGGCGACTTGGCTTTCGCTCAAACCCCAAAATAGTGACGATGATGCCGGCTTGTGCCAGCTCCATGAGGAGGTCGTAGAAGCAGTTGGCGTCGTTGGACGCCACGATGACCTCGGTGAGGTACTCCCTGCGGGCGTACCATCTGATCTGGGTGACCATTTCGTCGTCGACGTCACCGCCAGGCAAATGCCGTGGCCTACTACGGACGACGTAGCCAGTCTGACGCATAATCCGTACCCAGGTTCGCTGCCTGGCGGCATGCCTTGGTTCGACTGCTCGGTTAACGAAGAGTCTGGCATCGAGTTCTTGGTAGCTCTTGACGCGACTCATCAGCCATTCGAGCAGCTGTTTCATGTCAGGGCGATCAGCGGCTGTCGGTTTGCGCTTGAGCAGCCACCCGACGTCCATGTCGACGTTTGGAACATCCATGATGAACAGCTTGACCTCACGCCGGGACGGCCGAGGTGCTCTTTTTGCCGCACTCATGGCTAGGCCACCTGGGCGCACTCGAGGTGCGCGATGTAGTGGTCGCCGTACTGAGTGTGGCTGGCCATGCGGATATCCGCGCCATCGATGTAGAGGTAGTTCCACGAGCTGTGGGGGTAGCGACCGTTGACTTCCAGGTAGAAGGTTGGCCACTCCTCCAGGAAGTGCTGGACTGCCTCGATGCTCTTGAACTCGCGCCCGATCAGCCGCTCGGCGACGAACAGCTGGAGCGTGCGATGGGCCGGCCAAACCACGTTCTTGACGAACAGGTCGACGGCTTCGCCCTCGTACTCATCAGGCCCGTAGGTCTCGAGCCAGCCCTTGGGGTCGGTGGCGACCTTCACCGTTACCTTGGCGACGAAGTAGCGGCTGGTGAGCTCCTTGCTGCAGGGCTTGCTGCTGTCCTGCGGTGACGGGGCGGGGCAGTAGTGCTGGTCGGCCTCATCAACGGAGATGAGGCCATGGTCGGAACATCTGCGAACGAGCTCCATTTCAGGAGTGCTCATGATTCACCTCGTAGGTGCATCTGTGGTGACGGCCACAGCCGACGTCCAGGAGGGACGATTGCATAATATTAAACTATTTATCTGCATAAGTCAATGCAAGATTGTAATCCTGCGGACCTGTAACTATTTGTAAATGAAGA
Source organism: uncultured Candidatus Saccharibacteria bacterium (assembly GCA_964410005.1). Classification (GTDB taxonomy): domain Bacteria; phylum Patescibacteriota; class Saccharimonadia; order UBA4664; family CAYXHD01; genus CAYXHD01. Next base: position 15,738 of record CAYPFI010000002.1, read on the forward strand.
GCCCCCGGTCGAGCTGCTTCGAGTGGAAGTAGCGCTCTGATCCGGGAGCGGTAGGGCCTAGTCGGCACACGGGTAGTGCGAGCCGACAGGGTAGCGAACGAAGGCGTTGTTGCGGAAGTGCAGCCAGCCCTCGCGTCCGCGAGGATCTCGGACGCACAGCGCCCAGTCATCTGGGACGTAGTCGGTGGCAGGCATCATCACCCTGCCATACATCCTGTAGGTTCTCTCCTCATGGGCGGGAGTGAACCTATGCGCGATGACAGTGCCAGACTTGACCCAGTAGATGTTGTCGCTCGCGGTAATGCAGAGCGCTACTAGGCCGAGGCACATCAGCAGGCTCGGCAGGCCGAACACAAGCCACAGGGAGTAGTGGTCGTAGGGGTCCTCTGTGGGCGGGCTGTTCAATCCGAAGCGGATGAATGCCCAGGCGCTGAGTGCGAACAACAAGATGCTGGTGGCGCCAAAGCAGAAGCGTCGCATGGACGAATCCTTTCGAAGTGCGAGGCCGTCGGAGGACGGTGGCAGTATATTAAACTAAATAGTCATAAAAGTCAATGGCGGGCCATAGCGGACGAAGCCTGGAACTATTTTATAACTTCAGGAATAGAAAGCGCCCCCGGACTGGCGCCTTCACTTGCTTGAAAAGTGAGAACGCCTGTCACGGAGGCGGTGTGGGTCAGGACCCGGAGATGACGCGGCTGACGAGGAAACCCTCGGTCGTGGCCTCATCGGCCTGATCCTTGGGAAGGATGCGACGGTTGTGCCATCGCAACAGCTCTGCCCCATGCGTCCAGGAGTGCACGAGGAGATGGGTGGCGAGCTGGATGTCCAGCTCGGTCACGCCGCCGAAGTCAGCAGTACGAGAGACGGCCTCGGCCGATTCCTCGATCGGCACTCCAGCGGCCATCTCCAGCTGCATCAGGCGACCCCAGCGCACAGCGTATTGGGCATAGCCCGGCCATGTCTGGGTGGTGGCATCGAACTCAGCCTTGTCTCTGACATGCAGCAGGGGAGAGGCGGCGATCTTGGCTTCGATGTCGGCTTGCTCCCACGAGTCGATCAGATCGACGTAGTGGCGGCCACTGATCTCGTAGTCGGTGGTGACAGTCTTGCCATCACGCTCCAACTGGTAGACCAGCTTGCAGCCGGCGTAGAAGTAGTTCCACGCGATCTCGCCGTCACGCTCGCATCCGATCCGTGCCGGCTCCCAGTTGTCGGGGTCGACATCGGCGATGTGCAGGTTGCGGATCTCGGTCCGCAAGGGCGTGATGCTGCGCACCATGATGTCAAGACGGGTGAGGCTGTTGGTGAGCCACAGGCCGTAGCCGAAGCCACCATCCCCCTCAGGATCGACGTAGTTAGAAGGATCGATCCTCAACTGCCATTTTTCATCATCCATGTTTAGGTGCCTCTGTACTTTCTCTGAGCGGAAACGGAATTACAGACTTGGCACAAATATTATAATAAATAGTCATAAAAGTCAATGGCGGGCCCGACCGGATTCGAACCGGCGATCTCCTCCGTGACAGGGAGGCGTGTTAGGCCAACTACACCACGAGCCCAAGCCAAATAACTGATTTATGATAACAGATAACCAGGCATCATTCAACAGTAGTGCGGCGTGGGAGGCTTATGCTATACTTAGGGCATTAAGAGCGAGTACTTTTATGAGTTCCAAAGATGTCGTAAACGTAGCAAGTAACCAGCCTTCTAAGAAGCACTGGCTGCGTCATGCCCTGGCGGTAATCGTTGTAACATTACTCGCCATTGCCGTCTGGATGATTATAACCAGTATGATGCATAAGGCTGTTTAGCCAAGTCAAAGAGGTGTCTGTGAGTAAGATAAGTAGCGAAACAAAACGTAAGATAACCAGGTCTCTTCCTGGGATTGCTTTAATTTTGGTTGCCGCCACGCTGCTGACCTATGGCTCAGCCCATGCCGTGACAGAACTTACTAAGCCTAAGGCGGTCGCCAAGAAGACGGTGGTTGTCGTCAAAGAAGAGCCGAAGACTGAGGAGCAACCAGCTACCGAAGCATCGACTCCTGCGACATCATCATCCTCAAGCACTGCCGCGGCCGCAACAGCGACTACCACACCAGCTCAGCCCGCTACGCCTACTGCTACTACCAACAGCTTTGTATACCTTCGCCCAACCGCATCCACGGCCGGTATTGCATTAAAGGATCTTCAGGCTGGCACTGTTGTGCAGTACGAAGCTAAGTCGGCTGGCCTCTGGCAGAAGGTAACCGTCGATGGTGTCACTGGATATGTCTATAAAAAATGGCTGACTTACTAAATTAACTCGTCTAAAACCTGGTTATAAATGGAGCCGATGAGAGGATTTGAACCTCCGACCTCTACTTTACGAAAGTATTGCTCTACCAACTGAGCTACATCGGCGTAAATGATAGTATATCATTTGGAGCGGGTACCGGGAATCGAACCCGGAACTCAACCTTGGGAAGGTCGCATTTTACCACTAAACTATACCCGCACTTCATCTATCATACATGATATAATCGACGTATGAGTAGCCCCCGTGCCATTGCCAGTTCTCATCTTGATGCCGCCAAAGAGCATCGTTTGTGGCGCGACCGGTTGAGTGTCAGCGTAGTAGTGCTGGCGTTGGGCATCAATGTTATAACTATGATCTTGGTATTATCGCGATTACATCCCCTAAGTTATTCGGTGCCAGTGCGTTATACGAGCGTTGGTGGTTTTGACACGCTAGGCCCTTGGTATGCACTGTATGCTATCCCATTTTATGGATTATTGGTGTTGGGCGCCAATGTTGGACTTGCCATGAAGGCCTATACTCGCAGCCGTATTGCCAGTTTCTTCTTGTTGCTAGCGGCCGTAGTGGTGGCGCTACTATGCCTGGTTATAAGTAATGCGTTTGTGTCGGTGGTCTAATGAGTGTTGAAGCAAAAAAAGGATGGTTGGACTCGCGCTGGTTTCAGCGAATCCTAGAAATATTTCCAGGTGGATTGAGTTGGACATTCTTGTCCCTGCCGATCATTTTGAGCTTCTTTAAGCCTATCTGGGTGGCTTACTTTATTATTGCCTTCGATTTGTTCTGGCTGATTAAGTCGTTCCGCTTGGCGGTAAATCTTATTCGCGGGTATAGCCGCTTGCATCAAGCCCAGCGGGTTGATTGGCCGGGTGAGCTTACGTCATTGAGAGATATACCAAAGCGCATTAATGAGCTGCAGGCGCAGTACAAAAGTCTGCCTAGGACCAGCACAAAGCGTCCCTATGTTGAACAGCAACTGGCCAACTGGAAAGACCTTAATGAGCGCCAAGCAACCATACTTGACCCGAGTGAAATCTATAATGCTGTAATTGTTGCAACATATAATGAATCGATTGATATTCTTGGTCCATCAGTGGCGGCGCTGTCTGAGTCAGAGTACGATATGGACCGCCTCATCCTGATTATTGCCTATGAGCAGCGCGGGGGAGCTGAGGTTGCCAAGAATGCCCATGCACTCGTTAAGAAGTATGGCAGTAAGTTTAAGTACGCTGCGGCCATTGAGCACCCCGACGGATTGGTGGGCGAGCATAAAGGCAAGGGCGCCAACATCACTTGGGCCGGTCGCAAGCTTACTGAGTACGTCCTGGGAGAGGGGATTGATCCTACTAATGTAATTGTTACAACACTTGATGCTGATCACCGTCCAAGCTCTCAGTACTTCTCGCAACTGACCTTCATGTTCGCTACTGACGTTAATCGTTTACGTCGCTCGTACCAGCCAATTGCCATGTTCTTCAATAATATTTGGGACGCACCGGCGCCCATGCGCCTGATCGCTACTGGTAACTCGTTCTGGCTCTTGATGGAGAGTATGCGCCCCAATCGCATGCGTAATTACGCGTCTCATTCGCAGGGCTTAGGGCCACTTATTGAGACTGACTATTGGAGTGTGACGACGATTGTAGAGGATGGCCACCAATACTGGCGCAGTTACTTTGCCTTTGATGGTGATCACAAAGTTGTACCGATTTATGCGCCGGTTTATCAAGACGCTGTGCTGGCTGATACCTACGTACGGACCTTTAAGGCACAGTACTTGCAGCTGCGTCGTTGGGCTTGGGGTGTGACCGACATTCCCTATGTTGTCAAAGAATCGATTCGCAATAAGCGGGCACCGCTCGGAGATAAGTTTGTACAATTTGGTCGTTTGCTCGAAGGACACTTTAGCTGGGCCACAGCGCCGTTAATTGTGACCTTTGTAGCTTGGTTACCGCTGTATCTCAACAGTGATTTTAGCGACAACATCTTGGCCCATCAGTTGCCAGTTATTACTAGTCGCATCATGACGGTTGCCTTGGTCGGTCTGTTTATTACGATTACCATTAGCCTGATAAGTTTGCCGCCCCGCCCCGCTCGCTACAAGCGTCGCCGTCATCTGGGCATGATCTTGCAGTGGGTGTTGATTCCGTTTACCAGTATTATCTTTAGTGCCTGTGCCGCTCTCGATGCCCAGACCCGCCTCATGCTAGGTAAGTACATGGAGTTCCTGGTAACCGAAAAGGGGACACGCAAGTGATCTATCTCGTCCCATTTGTGGTGGCTCTTTTGACCAGTATGTTGCTCACGCCGCAGATTCGCAAATGGGCACTGGCACATAATATTGTGGCTCTGCCGGGCGAACGTAAGATTCACACCAAACCCGTGGCCTATCTGGGTGGTGTGGCGATCTTCCTGGGGTTTTTGTTGCCGGCCATAGCCTTCTTGCCGATTAGTCGGCGCTTTGTATCACTGATCGTCGGTATTACCATGCTGGTTGTAGTTGGTGTAATTGATGATATGAAGCCAGTGAATCCTTGGTTTAAGCTTGGCTGGCAGGTGCTAGCAGCCTGCGTGGTCCTGGCGGGCGGCATTGGTATCCAAGTTATCACGAATCCTTTTGGCGGGGTTATTGACCTGACAGCTGGTCGCTTTGCTGTCGGCCCTTATCATGTAACGCCAATCGGCAACTTCCTAACCGTGCTTTGGATAGTGGGCTTGGTGAATGTGGTGAACTTTATGGATGGTCTCGATGGTTTGGCGGCCGGCGTCTCAGCAATTTCGGCTTTTGTGTTATTCTGTCTGGCGATTAGTGGCAATGTCCACCAGCCACAGGTAGCTATTCTAGCCATTATTACGGTTGGGGCGGCCTTGGGTTTCTTGCCCTACAACTTCTTCCCAGCCAAGATCTTCATGGGGGACGGAGGTGCTTACTTCTTAGGCACGGTGCTGGCGCTGCTATCGATTTATTCAGGCGGTAAGCTAGCCACGGCTGGTCTGGTGCTGGGATTTGCCATCTTTGACGGTGTTTGGGCGGTAATTCGTCGTCTGCTCAATAAGCGTTCGCCATTTAGCCCTGATCGCCATCATATCCATCACTTGTTGCTTGATGCTGGCTTGAGTCAACGAGCGGCCGTATTGGTGCTCTATGGCGTTTCAGCTAGCTTTGGAGCTCTCGCACTGCTTGGTAATTCCCAGGTTAAAGCCGTTGGGTTTGTTATCTTACTTATAACAATGATCACCGGGACATTTGTCCTTACCAAGATCGCGGCTAAGCGCACCATCTGACTCTTTTGTGCTAGAGATATCAAATTGATATCATTTTGATATCCCATACAAGAAAATGTTTGGGTGTGCAGACGTCAAAAATAAGGGATTTATGCTATAATACAGGAGTAACGAGGGGTGCCACATGAGTCGTAAGCAGCTTCAAGAACTGATTCGCAATCTGCAAGAATTCTATGCGTGCCCATCGTGCGATACGCCGTACCAATCAGGAGATATCAAAGTTCTGGGTCAGGTCGACAACTACTGCTTCGTGCAGTTGGCCTGTAAAGAATGCGCCATGCCAGTTTTAGCAACGGTGGCAGCACAACAGGAGTTCGAAGGCATTGCTGCCAATCGACTCCGACGTGACGTGAAGGCTCGTGAGGCCCGTCGATTCGCTCGTCGTGGTGCTATTACGGCCCTGGAAATCGCTGATTTCCATAGTTTTATATCTGGCTACAGCGGACGGCTGACTAACCTGCAATACAAGAAAGTGAAGGGGTAGATAATGGTAGAAACAATTGAACTTGCTGCGCAAACGCGCGAAATAACTGGTAAGAAGGTTCGCAGTCTGCGCGCCGAAGGTAATGTGCCGGCCGTACTTTATGGTCATGGCATTGATTCGCAGATCCTGTCTGTTCCTGAGCGAGTGCTTACTAAGGTATATGCACAAGCTGGATCCAATAAGATTGTGTCATTGAGCATTGGTGACGCTAGGCCCGCCAGCGTGATGATTCATCATGTACAGACTGATTCGCGAACCGGCGCCATTACGCACGCTGACTTCTACAAAGTGAAGATGAATGAGAAGATTAAAGCTGAGATTCCGCTGCATATCGTCGGCGAGAGCACTGCTGTTTACAAGCTGGAAGGCTCGATGATTCAGTCACTATCGACGGTTGAAGTTGAAGCGCTGCCGGCTAATCTGCCAGAGAACATCGAAGTTGATATTAGTGGCATCGAAGACTTTGATACTACTATTCACGTTAAGGACCTCAAGATTCCAGGCAATGTGGAGCTGCTGACCGATGAGAATGAACTAGTCATCAAAGTTGATCCACCACGTAGCGATGAAGAGCTCGAAGAGCTTGATGAAGCCGTTACCGAGGAATTACCAGAAGGTGTTGCGGAAGAGGGCGAAGCTGGTGATGCCGAGGGCGAAGCAGCCGATAAGGAGTAAGTTCCTATATCAATTTTGTTTTGTTTCGCACAGCACAATACTAAAAAGGACCCAGCCAGGGTCCTTTTTAGTATTTCTTGAGGTATTTGCGCATAGAGCCAGGGCTGCCCATATCCACATGGTCACTAAGATAGCGCAGGAAGGCCGCGTTATCAAAGTGTTTAAGCGTGCCCAGTACAGTCTCGACTATTTGCTGGGTGGTGATAGTGTGGTCCTGCAGATCAAGGAGCTTGGCCTCGATATTGTCAGTTACCGCATCAATGGTGCTGGGCTTGGCCGCTGAGCCATTAAAACAGGCGTATACACTACTAAAAAGGGTGGCTCGAGAGTAGGGAGCGGTCTTTTTTGATGTATCACCTAATATCTTGAGGAATTTGAGGTCAGGCTGCTCATACGTGGTGAAGCTGATGCCACAGGATAGGCAGCGTCTACGACGCCAGGTTTGGGTACCAAAGCGAGTGAGGCGAGTGTTGTAGACTTCGTTATTGTTTTCACGACAAACGGGGCATTTCATGACTACATCTTGTCATATGACTATTAAAAGCACAAGTGGAAAAGTGTGCAAAATGGGGAAAACTTACCATTTCATCTGGGCTACATCAGGGGCGTTGCCAAAGCCGATACTGTCGACTATCGGGGCATTGGTGAGATCTCTAGCCGTAGTGATGCTGCCCATGCCAAACTTCTTGGTTATGAGGTCTATTGCTGAGGTAATTTGCTCTGAGCGCCGCTCCTCAGGAAAGAGGCTATAGCTGGTATCGGCAGTAGGCTTCAGGTTGATGGCGCTAATACCCACCAAGCGGACGGGTTTCTGAAAGGGGAGGTGGGTAAAGGCCTGTTTTGCAGATTGAAGGAGGGTGGGTAGGTCGTTGATATATTGTGGGTGGATCATGATTTTAGCCCAGTGGCTGCGATCTTGGTAGCGCACAAAGCAAACCAGACGATGGCTGCTCAGCTCCATAACCCGTAAACGATGGCTTACCCTAGTGACCAACTGGCTAATGGTGGGCCAAACCTCTTCAAAGGAGGTGGCTGGATTGGGCGTGAGGGTCCGTTCGTGCCCAACCGTCGTGCGATGGGTTGGGCGCTGATCAACTTCGACGCCATGCATACGTAAATACCACTGCAGGCCGGCATTTTCACCCAGGTGCTGCTGGAGGTACTTCAGGGGCGTGTTGTAGAGATCGAGGGGCGTCTCGATGCCAATCAGCTTAAAGCGTTTGGCCGAGCGTCTGGCTATGCCGTACAGATCAGTCATCGATAGAGTGGAGTAAAAGCCCTCCAATTCTTCCGGTAAAACTTGGATGAGGCCATGAGGCTTCATGGCATTGCTGGCCATCTTAGCAATAAACATGTTGGGTCCGAGGCCAATTGAGCAGCCTAACCAGTCGCCAATCTGGCGTATATTGCCGCGAATCTCTTCGGCAAGCTCAAGAGCGTCAGGTCGCATATCCCTGGGAATAACTAGTAGCGCCTCGTCAATACTCTTGATGGTGACTTTGCAGCGAGTTTGATTCAGCATGTCCATGATGCGTCGGTGATAGTCGCGATAGAGCGGAGCATTGACCTTGGTAAAATGTATGTCAGGACAAATTTGCTTGGCCTCATAAACCCGCGTACCCGTCGTAATACCTAGTTTTTTTGCTT
>CAYPFI010000003.1:0-23847 GCA_964410005.1 uncultured Candidatus Saccharibacteria bacterium
AGGAGAAGCTCAACTGGGGTATGCGAGTGGTTATCGCTAAGAACTTCATCGACAACCTTAAAGAGGAAGTTAAAAAAGGTCAGGATGAAAAGATAGCTCAGGGTCTCCTGCCACACAAGAGCAAGATGGGCTACATGACCATTGAAGAGCATGGCAAAAAGATACATGTCCCAGACCCTGTTATTGCTCCCCTTGTTAAACAGTTATTTGAACGATACCTAGACCCAAGCCATTCAGCACAATCTGTCATGGTCGAGATGAACGCACTAGGGCTACAGACACGCACGGGCAAGCCGTTGGTACACAGCCACATTATTACTACTCTTAGAAACGTATATTACATTGGCAAGATACCCTGGAACGGTAAGGTCTATCCAGGCGCTCATGAGCCACTTATCAGTGAAGAACTATTCCAGGCTGTACAGCGTAAACTCAATGGTGGTAGAGCTCCCGTATACGCCCGTCATGACCCCTTATACAGAGGGATGATGGAGTGCGTAGATTGCAAAGGTCGCATTACTTGGGAGCATCAAAAGACCACCTACTACGGCCATTGTAATGGCTACCGTGATTGCACAAAGAAGGGCGCTCAGTACGCTCGCCAGGAACTAGTCGAGGCTCAAATGATGGATGTATTCAACACAATCCCCTCACTGCCAAAGCCTGTAGTAGCGTTGGTAAAAGAAGAGTTGAAGAACTGGCACTCTAAAGACATGGAGACCCACTACGCAGCCATGAGCACTCTCAAGCAACGCCATGAAGAACTAGCTCGCCGCATCGATATGGCCTACGATGACCGTTTAGACGGAAGGCTCAGCGCCGACAAGTACGACAAGAAGGTTAAAGAGTTTAGCGATGAACAAGAGCGCATCATAGGGCAGCTCAAAGGTTTCGATGAGGCTTACCTTGCTCGTCTAGATTATTCCTTAGATGTGTTTGAGCTGCTACAGCGAGCCTCAGAAATCTATACAGCTAAGCCTGATTTCGCACATCGTAGACAAGTTATGGTTGAAGTATTTTCGAACTTAACCCTAGATGGCAAAACGTTAGGATATAGCTACACGCAAACAGCTCAATTAGCTATAAAGCTCAGTGAATATATAAATGTCGAGCTAAATAATTTCGAACAAACAAAAAACGGCTTCGCAAAGCTACGCTTAGCCGTTTCGGGGACTCTAATTACTAAATGGCAGGGGTGGCAGGGATCGAACCCACGACACCCGGTTTTGGAGACCGGTGCTCTACCAGCTGAGCTACACCCCTATATTCGGACTTACCTATTATATACTATTCTTCTGGTATACTGTGAATATGACTACTTAAAAGAGGAATTTCTTTATGGAGAGTATCAAAAAGCGTGTTCGTGTCATTTTTACTGGAGGCACAATCGCAGGCAATGTAGCCACTAATGATAAACGGGATAGTGTAAAATCAACCGGCGATGATTTCATACATATGTTTCGAGAATCGCTTGATTCATTTAAGAAAATTTGGGATACCGATATCGAATTATCGTTAACTGAGGCATATAACATAGATAGCTCAAATGTTACCCCGGATCGCTGGACCCATTTAATAGAGATTATTCAGGAGTCGTACCACGAGGTGGACGCTTATATTATTTTGCACGGAACGAACACAATGGGCTATACAGCTGCTGCCCTATCGTTTGCACTTGGCAATATCGGTAAGCCTGTTATTATTACCGGAGCTCAGGTCCCTTCTGGTTTTTTAGGTAGTGACTCTACTACTAATTTAGTTAATTCTCTTCGTGTTGCTGCCTGGCCGTACAATGAGTTGCGGGGGGTGATGGCAGTATTTGGTAGCAAAATCATTACTGGGACCAGGGTTAAAAAAGGTACAGATTTTGATTATGATCCATTTAGCTCATTTCAGAGTGGTACGCTCGGTCAGATTGGACGCTTTATTAAGATGGATGAGTCAGCTTTAGCCAAACATCACTCTTACCTGGATAAACAATCGACCGAAGGGTCTTACTCCGATTCATTAAGCAGCAGAAAACATTTTGTGACCGACAAGATTGTCTCTTTCACCGAATTCCCCGGCATGTCTCCAGACATCATTAAACTATTGGTGGACGATGCAGATATACGAGGCATTGTTTTTCGATCATTTGGCGCCGGCGATCCAAACTCAGCTCTATTTGATGCTTTTGAGTACCTCAAGAGCAAAGAAATTCCAATCGTCGTCACAACCCAGGCTCCAGGCGGAAATTCAAACTTTCAGGTTAACGAGACTGGCCAATACCTACGCGAACATGATCTAGCCATTCCGGCTCACGACATGAGCATTGAGTCGATGACCACAAAGATGGCCTGGCTCCTGGCACAAGGCCTCGATTATGAAACTATAAAAGCCAAGATGCTCGAGGATCTCCATGGTGAGATCCACATTAGCGCTGAGTTACTCTAATTTAGAGAATAAGTGAAAGTATTAAGACGGCCACAGCCGTAAGTGCCTTTTTGTATGTTAGCTTTTCGCTTAAAAACAGCACGCCAAGGATGAACACAAAGATCGGGGTGATGTTGCCAAGAGTAATGGTGACACCAGCACTACCTCGTGCTAAAGCATAGTAAAGCAACAGATACTGTGCGATAACGAATAATCCTCGAACAAAGATAAGCCGATATTGCTTAAGTGTAATATCTTTTATTTGGAAATTGAAGAACATTAAGGAGAATAGTGCAATCAGCGCCGCACGATACATATATAATGTTGGTGCATTGATGATTTGACCACCCGTCAGGAGCATCTTAGCCGGGATAGCCGAGATGCCAAACAAGAATGCAGCAGCTAAAGCTGGCTTAAGTGTATCGATCTTAAACTGATTAAACGACTTACTATCGTAACTGAAATAGATAATAAGGCCAACAATGGTTAACGACAGACCGAATGTAAGAACTGACACGGCGTCGTCCAGAAAAATCCAGCCAAGAATAAATGTCACGACAGGAGCTACAGAAAGAATTGGTGTCGCGACACTCGCTTCCGTCTTCTCGAAGGTCTTAAAGTAAAAATAATTACCCAATGTATCAATAGCAGCAACCAAAGTGAGTAACAACAAAGACTGTGGCGTGGCGTTAAACTTATAAAACAATGGTGAAAGAACCAATAAGGTAACTGCCATGGTTAGGAAATTGATGCCGACAATATTCTTAGCTTTAAGACCTTTTAGCAAAACACGAGCCAAGACATTTGCTATGGCCGCAAATAGCGCTGATGCGATGGCAATGATCGTATAATTTACCTGTAGGTCATTCATAATAATATAAGCGTACTACACTAATATTTTTTGGTAAATAGATGCCTATTCGACGAAGCCCGGCGGGGCCGAAGCTTCGCCGGGCGGTTGAGAGACTATCGCCCCTTGCGTTGAGCGACCGCCTTGATGATGGGTTGGGCATCATGCCCAAGGACCATGATGAGCAAGGCACGTCCGGCCTCGGTGCGCGATCCGTGGGCGCGAGCCAGCTTGTAGGCCTGATGAGCAGCCTGACGACCCATGAACGGGTGATGACACTTGCAGCGCCCGTCAGCCAGGTCGAGCAGATTGTACAGCTCCAGCTTGCGGTCCGAACCGCCATGCAGAATGCCATGGGCACGCTCGAAGTAGCTGAGTGCCGAGCCGTGGTAGCCCTTGTCGCGCTCGACACGACCGATCCAGCTGAGGGTGATGCCGTACTGCTCGGGGTACTCAGTCTCGTTGAGACCGCCCAGTGCCTCGTCCAGAACTTCACGAGCCTGGTTCAGATCGCCCATCAGGCGATGAACATCAGCCATGTCGCGACGAATGGCGGCCATCAGCCAGGGCAGCACGGTAGCGGCCAGGGCCTGACGCAGGTAGACCAGTGCTGCATCGAACTCGCGCAGCATCTTGGAGCACACCCCGGCCTGCTGGAGGCAGATGGCATAACGCCGATCATCTCGCTCCAGGTGGTTCGAAACCACCAGGTAGAGGCTTCGTGCCCCTTGGGGGTCATCTTCCTCAGTCTGCTTGATGTGTGCGCGCTTCATGTCATTATCAGCTTGCAACAACACCTGGAACCTTCTTTCCTCTAGAGAACTAGTGTATAATACCACAAAACACCTGATTCGTACAGGTGTTTATAGGTTTAAGTAGCGTAAAACTACTTACTTTCAGTAAAGGTGATGTGCTTGCGCAAGCGTGCAGAATACTTCTTGAGGCTGAGGCGCTCGGTAGTGTTCTTAGGATTCTTGCTGGTCATATAAACCGTGCTAGGATCTTCCTTGCTGCGGAGAGCGATGTATGGTCGGTTTCGCTTTGGCATGATGCTACTTTCTTAAATTATCATTAACTATTTTACAAAAATTATACCCCTGGAGCCCAGAGCGAGGATTGAACTCGCGACCCCTTCCTTACCATGGAAGTGCTCTACCACTGAGCTATCTGGGCGGATAGATTCATGGTGCCGGGTGAGGGATTTGAACCCCCGAAGGCTAATGCCAGCTGATTTACAGTCAGCCCCCGTTGACCGCTTGGGTAACCCGGCATGTATGAATGTGCTATCTGGAGCCGACGGAGGGACTTGAACCCACAACCTACAGTTTACAAAACTGTTGCTCTGCCAATTGAGCTACGTCGGCGTGATTTCAACCTGAACATCATAGCATTTTAGGGGCTATTGTTCAAGGCGCTTAAGACGCTCGAGGGCGGCCTGCTGCTTACCTGGCTGACGAGCTAATTTATAGCCTTCAGCCAGGGCCATCAACGTGTGACGATTCACCTCCAAATCGGCTGCTCGCTCGTAAGCTTTTACGGCCTTAGAAACATTGGAGATCTTTTGAAAGGAGCGGCCCAAAGCCACATAACCACGCGCCGAGGCATCAATCATCAGGGATTTCTGGAAGGCACTAATAGCCTTGATGTAATTACGATTCTCATACAGAACGACGCCAAGCTGATGATAGTGCTCGCTGGTTGGTGAAAGCTGAGTAATAATCTCCAGACAGTCGACCATATCGGTAGTTTTGCCGAGAGCTCGATAAATTACGGCTAGACGCTGATAAATCAAAACGTTTTTGTGCTGATGTTTAAGTGCTTCAACATAGAGTGATTCAGCTTCGGTGTAATTTTTCTCGACGTAAAGTTTCTCAGCCTTTTCAAGCTGGCTTGGCTCAGGTGCAGGTTTAGCATTCTGAACGGCCTTGGTATTTGAAGTCTGCAGCTTGTTCATGGAACGATACAGGAGAACGAAGGCAATAATAACCAGAATTAGTGCAACTATCATAACCGTATCATCATCTCCGTTAATGCGTGTTTACTCGCAACGCCCGCGTTGCTGTCTATAAAATAGTTTTGCATAGACTGCAGGCTTTGACTAGTAGGATTTTGATTGCGAGCTTGTTGTGAGACCAAATAACTGAGCCAATCGATGATTTCTGCACGATCTTTGTCGGTTGCTAGCTTATCGGCAAGTACTATTCGGTCGAACACCGACGCCGCCAGGATTTCCTTGGCACGAGAAATGATATCTTTTTGGATATCTTTTTGATGAGAAGACTTTTCTAGCTCCATAGCCAGACCGGCACGGCCTCGAACCAGTTCTTCACTCTCAACCGGTCGCATATAAACTATCTGGCTGCGGGACTTGATCGTAGGGAGAAGATTACTCACATTGTTTACTAGCAATAGGAAGATAGTTCGCGCAGGTGGCTCTTCAATCACTTTAAGCAGAGCATTCTGAGCGGCGACGGTCATGGCTTCGGCCGACTCAATAACAACAATACGATGAGCCCCCGCCTGATGAGCATGTTTCCCTAGATCAGTTACAAGATTATGGGCCATCTCAATAGTAATACTCCCCTTGTCATTAGGAGAAATACGTAATACATCAGGATCGGTGCCAGCTTCAATACGCTTGCAGCCCGTACAGCCCTCCCGTGCCCCGCAGTGAAGCATTTTGGCTACATACAGTGCTGATTGGTGCTTACCACTCCAGCGGCCCCCTATGAGCATATAGGAAGCTTTTGGCGAGGCTATGATAGCGTCCAAATCAGCTTTTGTCTTGTCATGCGCAATAAACTGATTCATGACTCTATTATACGCGGCTGCGAATCTTTTGTAAGGCGGCTTCGAGCTCTTTTGGCAGTGGTGCTTCAGCTTCAACATGGGTACCGTTGGGAGCATCAAACTCGAGCTTGGCAGCATGGAGGAAATAACGGCCGAGATTGAGAAGCGAATCGGCACCATATAACTTATCACCGGCTATCGGATGGCCGAGGTGAGCAAAGTGCGCCCGAAGCTGATGAGTACGGCCAGTAGCTGGCTTGGCTTGGACTAAATCATAATTACCAATTGATTCGATAACGGTATAGGCAGTTTCGGCGGTTTTTCCTTCTGGATCGGCGATACGCTTGAGCGGATGAGTCTTAGAACGACCAAGTGGCACTTTTATAATGGCTTGTTCTTCATTAAGGTGGCCGATTACCAGTGCTATATACGTTTTTTGTATTTTACGCTCAGCAAATTGTTTTTGCATATACTCTTTGGCTTGCTTGCTCTTGGCCAGGATAATGAGGCCGGAGGTATTACGATCGAGTCGATGGACAATGCCCGGACGTACTGCGTCGTCATCGGTGGTATCGGCGCGAATGGCGTCCACGACAGTTGGTTCAGTTTGATGGGCGCTAGTGGGATGGACGAGCATATTAGCCGGTTTGTTTACAACTTTGATATCATCATCTTCATAAAAAACTTCGAGCTCGATGGATGATTGGACTCTTTCGGGGTTTATAATATTAAAAATAATATTATTTTCCACTGAGGCACTCGGCTTTGTCATGGGCTGACCATCATGCGAAACATTCCCGCTAAGAATCAGCTCCTTGGCATGAGCTCGGGTAGTATTTAGCTGAGCGGCAACGGCAGCATCAAGGCGCATTAGCGTATCAGTGCCGAGGCTTCATTAAGATCTTTTTTAGCGCCAAGAATAATCAGGCGATCGCCGGGATAGACTACTTCTTTACCACTGGGGTTTACACGGCTCACACCATCGGCGCCATTGATTGCCATGACCGTAGCGCCTTTAATATCAGCATCTGCCAATGAGGAACCTAATCGATGACCGGCCAGTTTGGAATTCTCACCGACAACCATCTCCTCGACTTCTAGATCGCTCTTACCTTTAGAGCTAATGATATCCATATAATCAACCACATTCGGGCGGATCGCCATATTGGCCATATGATAGCCGCCAATCTGGTACGGCATGGCGACACGGTTGGCACCAGCTTGCTTGAGGCGCCCAATATTCTCTTCACGATTAGCGCGGGCTACGATGTATAATTCTGGGTTAAAGTCACGGGCTGCAAGGGTTACAAGTAAGTTATCTGAGTCGTCACCAAGAGTGGCGATCAGTCCGGCGGCCCGATCAAGGCCCAGCTTTTCAAGTATTACCTGATGGGTACTGTCGCCATGAAGTGTCAAAAAGCCTGCGGCCGAAGCATGCTCGAGCTGCTTAGCGCTTTGATCAACTACCACAAACTTGACTCCTTCGTGAGCCAGCTCCTTAGCTACTTGTGCACCGACGCGCCCCCACCCACACACGATGTAATGTCCTTTGAGACGATCAATTTTTGCTTGCATACGTCGTTTTTTTACTCCCTCTCCTATACCTATCATACTTTCCGCGAGCAGTTTGAGCAAATATGCCACGACCATCAAACTAGCAATAGTTAGAAAGATCACCAAGAGGCGGCTATTCTCCGATTTAAAGCCATAATGGTCAAAATGAGCCAGCATAATCATGATGGTCTGGTAGACTGATTCAGATATAGTAATGCTCTCAAAACGAATAAAACCGACAATACCAATAATTGTCAGGACTGCGGTTAGGCATAATGTCAGAATTAACTTCCGTAGCGTGCTCACCTGGCTATTATAGCGGTTATGGTGTAGGTTTGGGAAGCACCCCATAACCAACCAGACCTTTGTCGCCTTTTTTCATTGATTGAGTGCTTACGCGCAATCGCCCCATCTCATTACCGCCGATGGTGGTCATGCGATCTTTTTCAACCTTTAAAACAATGCTTGTGTGCTGCCGAGAGGTATTAAACGACGTTGTATTAACGTAAATTGCTACATCACCGGGCTGAGGTGCATAGTCCTGGGCATCCTTGAATCGATTGTTTTGCTTATAGTACTCCCTGAGTGTTAGTACGCCAGGAATGCGCCATCCGCCGGAGTTGGGATTTTTAAGCGGTGCCCCTGATTCGCGCATTACCCAGCTAACGTAATCTGCACACCAGGCTTCACGCACACCACTACTGTAAGTTAAGACGTTCTCGTCGTAGCTTATCGGTTTTTTACTATATTCTATCTTTGAAACGCGGATGATGTTTTTCTGAAGCTCATTGAGATTGGTTTCATCAATATCAGGAAAGGGCTGGCTAGTGTTGCGGCTCATATGTGCAGTGTAAGACTCAATACTGCGTCGTATACCAACTTGATCATGCAATACCAAGAATGCTGCGACAAGCAGTACAGGTATAACAATGAGAAGTGGGATAGCGGCTTTAGGTAATTTCATACCATTATCATACCAAAAACTCCCCGCAGGGAGCTTTGTTGAAAATCGAGAATGATTTAGCGCTTGGAGAACTGTGGAGCGCGACGGGCCTTCTTGAGGCCGTACTTCTTACGTTCCTTCTCACGAGGATCGCGGGTCAGGAGACCGGCTTTCTTGAGTGTTGGGCGCAGGTCGGCATTGAGTTCAACGAGAGCGCGGGCAATACCCAGAACGGCTGCGTCAGCCTGTCCACCCTTGCCACCGCCCTTAGCGTGAATGCTAACACGGAGCTTATTTTCAAAACCTGCTTCTGTAAGCACGGTGTTGATACGGCTTTCAAGTGTAGCGTTGTTGAAGTACTCTGCCATCGACATGTCATTAACCGTGATTTCTTTACCGTCGGTGTATAGACGTACGGTAGCAATAGCTTCCTTGCGACGACCGAGGCCGTAATAGTAGTTTGTCTTGTCAGCCATTACTTAGCCTCCTTTATGGTCAGTTTGAGCTCTTTAGGCTGCTGTGGAGCATGTGGATGCTGATCAGTAGCGTACACTTTGAGACGTTTTAGACGTTCATCGCGGAGCTTGTTCTTTGGTAGCATACCAGCAACAGCGTGTTCGATAACCGTAGTTGAATCTTTAGCCATCTGAGCTTCGAGGCTAATCTCTTTGATACCACCTGGGTAACCAGTGTGATGGTAGTATTTCTTGTCGAGCATCTTGTTGCCAGTTACATGGAGCTTGTCAGCATTAGTAACGACGATGAAGTCACCACAGTCGATGTGGCTGGTGTACATAGGCTTGTCTTTACCGGTCAGCTTGGTGGCAATGACGGTAGCAAGACGGCCGAGGGTCTGGCCAGCAGCGTCAACGACGTACCAGTCGCGAGTTACTTCAGTTGGTTTTGCGGAATATGTCTTTAACATTATGCTACTGCCTTTTCTGTCTTAGCTTTAGCAGGAGCCTTCTTGGCTACTGGTTTCTTAGCAGCTGGCTTCTTAGCTTCTTTGGCTTCTGGCTTAGCTACAACTGTTCGATTCTCTGGAAGTACCAGCTGGATCACAGCCATCTTAGCGTTATCGCCGCGACGGTTAGCAATCTTGATGATACGAGTATAGCCGCCATTGCGATCTTTCCACTCTGGAGCCAGTTCATAGATCATCTTCTGTGAAGCAACTTCGGTAAGCAGCACTGAGCGTAGTTGGCGTTGATTGTGCAGATCGCCCTTCTTGGCCTTGGTTACGAGGCGCTCAAATTGTGGAGCAACCTCTTTAGCCTTGGCTTCGGTCGTTGTAATTGACTCGTGCATGACGAGCGAGGTCAGCAAACCACGAACCAGAGCCTTGCGAGGGGCGGCTTCGAGCTGTAATTTACGTCCTTGGTATCCGTGGCGATGCATGATTAGTCCTCTTGATTAAAGCCGAGCTCTGCCAGCTTCTCCTTAACTTCGTCGTAAGCCTTACTGCCAAAACCTTTCAGTTCACGGAGTTCAGCGTCAGTCAGCTGACGAAGTTCTTTAACGGTCTTAATATCGTTGTTGATGAGCGCATTACTGGTGCGTGGTGTAAAGTTGATCTCTTCGATCATGACACTATCACCACCAACTTCACTGACTTCTTCACCGGCGATTACGCCAGGAACAACTGGGTTGCCTGCGACAACTGAGAATTGACCAACCAGGATACCTGCAGCTTGAGCCACGGCGTCTTCTGGAGTAATGGTTCCATCGGTCTCTACTTCTAGGAGGAGCTTGTCGAGGTCAGTAATTTGGCCAACACGGGTGTTCTCTACGCTATAACGTACACGTACGATGGGGCTGTATAGAGCGTCCATGGCAATCATGCCAACTTCCAGCTTTTCACCTTCGCGCTGCTCTACAGGAACATAACCACGGCCCTTTTCTACGCGGATTTCCATCTGGAGCTTGGTTTTAGCACCGTCGATGGTAGCAATATGCTGCGCGCCATTTACAACTTCAATATCGGCTGAAGTTTGAATGTCGGCGGCGGTTACTGCGCCCTTGCCAGTTTTGTTGATAGTGACTACCTGAACTTCATCGCTGTAAACCTTAAAGCGCAGGCGCTTGAGGTTGAGGATAATCTCTACAACGTCTTCGTTGACGCCATCGAGGGCTGAGAATTCGTGACTAGCACCTTCAATTTTGACGGCGGTAGCCGCAGCACCACTCAGACTTGAAAGCAGCACGCGACGTAGGCTATTGCCCAGTGTCATGCCGTAGCCTGAGTAGAGGGGCTCCACAGCAAAACTAGCACGATTTCCTTCGGATTTAATCTTCTTTAGTTCTGGGGTGTGAATGTCGTATAACATTGTATTCCTCTTTAATTACCTTGAATAGAACTCAATAATGAGTTGCTCGTTAATATCTAAATCAATAATGTCCTCGCGGACGGGCAGGCCAGTAACCGTAGCTGTCTGCTTCTTGGCATCCCAACTTATCCAGCGATTCTGATCACTATTTGCGGCCAGGCCTTCAAGAACGGGCTTGAAGTACTCGTTGCCAGCACTCTTAGGACGAATGGTGATAACATCACCTGCTTTTACACGGATTGATGGAATATCAACACGGCGACCACCTAGCATGAAGTGACCATGAGTCACCAGCTGACGGGCAGCACGACGTGAAGGGGCCAGACCAAGACGGTACACAGCATTATCGAGACGTTGCTCTAGCAGTACGATGAGGATTTCACCTGATACGCCTTCACGACGCTCAGCTTCTTTAACCAGCTTGACGAACTGCTTCTCAAGCAAACCGTAACTGCGCTTAACCTTCTGCTTTTCACGGAGCTGTACGGCGTACTGGCTGAGCTTGCTACGCATGCCGCTCTGGCCATGCTCGCCTGGGCCATAAGGACGCTTAGTCAGGCCTTTGATAGCCTTAGGGTGCAGCGCGACTTTCTCGCGACGACTCTGCTTTACAATAGGGGTCATATCACGTGCCATTAGACTCTCCTTGCCTTTCGTGGACGGCAGCCATTGTGTGGAATACCGGTTACATCCTTGATGCTGTTTACAGTAACACCGGCAACTTGCATGGCACGGATAGCTGATTCGCGACCACTACCAACACCACGTACCAGAACGTCTACACGAGCTAGGCCGTAATCTTTAGCAGCAGTAATAGCCTTCTCGGCAGCCATCTGAGCAGCATAAGGAGTGGACTTGCGGCTACCCTTAAATCCGGCAGCGCCAGCGCTCGCGGCAGTCAAAAGATTACCCTTAGGATCAGTTACTGAAATAATGGTGTTATTGAAGCTAGCCTGAATATGAACAGTACCGACTGCAATAGTCTGTTTGATCTTCTTTCTTCGGGTGGTGCGTTTGGTTGCGGTTGCCATATTACTCTCTTATCCTTAAGTCTTTGCTGCTGATTTCTTACGTCCGCTGCCCATGGTAACTTTCTTACCACGTCGGGTTCGGGCATTGGTCTTGGTTCGCTGACCGTGAGCTGGCAAGTTAGCTTTGTGACGGCTTCCACGGTATGAACCAATATCTTTGAGGCGCTTGATGTTCAATGAAACCATGCGCGAGAGGTCACCCTCAACTTGTAGGTTCTTATCGATGTATTCACGGAGTAATACGGCATCAGCTTCGCTAAGATCCTTAGCGCGGATGTCTGGGTTTACACCAGTCTCTTTAAGGACTTTTTGGCTGGTGGTCAGCCCGATACCATAAATGTAGGTTAGCGCAATTACAATACGCTTGTCGTTTGGAAGATTTACACCAGAGATACGAGCCATTGCCTAACCTTGCCTTTGCTTATGTTTAGGAGTTTCACAGATAACACGAACGACACCTTCACGGCGGATAACTTTACACTTTTCACACATGGGCTTTACGCCTGCTCGAACTTTCACTGTGAGTATTCCTCGTTAATTAACGGTGCCGATATGTAATTCGGCCTTTGGTCAGATCGTAAGGGGTCATTTCAATTGCTACTTTGTCGCCCGGTAAAATCTTGATGTAATGCATGCGCATCTTACCAGAGATGTGGGCCAAAATAACGTGACCGTTAGAAAGCTCTACCCTAAACATTGCGTTGGGTAAAGTCTCCAGAACGGTTCCTTCAACTTCAATTACTTCCTTTGTATCTGCCATATGTGTTTACTACAATTATGTATTATAGACTACTCGAGGGGTACAGGTCAAGACTTTTACAGATTAAAGTCCTCATTTTCCTAGTATTCCTCGTAAGCCGTGGTTATTGCCTGCGATTCGACCTGTCGCATGGTTTCGATAGCTACACTCACTACAATCAACAAACCTGTTCCGCCGATGGTCAGCGTGGTTGTCCCAGATATACGCTCAACGATGAACGGCAGGATAGCCAGAGCACCAAGCCCCAGGGCACCAGCCAGCGTAATGCGGGTCAGAACCTTACTGAGGTACTTAGACGTTTGGTTACCAGGACGGATTCCAGGGATGAAACCACCCTGCTTTTGCAGGTTTTCAGCGATTTCATCAGGTTTGAAGACAATAGAGGTGTAAAGGTAGGTAAAGGCCACCACCAGCACAAAGTACGTCACAGCGTACCAGGGACTGGTTTGGGCAAAGATAGTACCCAAAGATTTAGCAAATGTTGCTAACCAAGCCGTCGAGGCATTACTAAATAGCTGACTAATGAAGCCCGGTATAGATAGTAACGCCAATGCGAAGATAATCGGAATCACGCCGGCCGTAATAACACGCAGCGGCAAGTGCGAATCAACACCGCCATACGCCTGCGTACCGCGTGTACGACGAGCATAGGAGATCGGGATATTGCGCTGCCCTTCATTGAGCATGACGACAAAGTAGACTACGGCCAGACCAGCTGCGACGAATGGGATAAGCGAGTAAAGCTTGGCGCTGTCGCCGCTCACCAAGGCCTGAATCTGACCCAACGAGCTTGGCAACTGAGATACAATACCAGAGAAAATGATCAAGGAAATACCATTACCAATTCCTCGATTCGTAATCAATTCGCCCAGCCACATCAGTAGCATGCTGCCGGCTGTAATGGTAATAATCATCAACGCCCATTGAGAGATAGCTGGATTACCAATCAGATCAGTATTGGCCACGCGCATAGATGTTTGCTTGATCAAGAAGATCATGGCCACTGACTGCATCAGTGCTAGTGGCAATGCCAGCCAACGGGTATACTGATTAATCTTTTCACGACCGGCTTCACCTTCTTTGCCTAGAGCCTCCAGGCTTGGGACTACCTGCTGCAGGAGCTGCATGATGATCGAGGCGTTAATGTATGGGCCGACGCCCATCAGAATAATCGAGAAGTTAGTCAGCGCCCCGCCAGAGAACAAGTTAGCCACACCAAGCAGTTGATTCGAACTAAACAGCGTCTTTAAGAATCTGGCCATGGCGGCGTTGTCGGCAACCGGAACCGGAATATGTGACAGTAATCTAAAAATCACCATCAAGCCCAAGACAAGCAATGCCTTTTTGCGCAATTCAGGTGATTTATAGACTTGCTTCCAAGCCGCAAGATTCATAGACTACTCCTTAGGAGCTGGGGTCTTGGCTTCGACCTTAGTAGCCTTCTGGGCTACCAAAGGGACGATTTGCACGCTACCACCAGCGGCTTCAATGGCCGTTCGGGCAGCAGTACTTGCCGCTTGCACCGTAACGGTCAGTTTTTTACTAAACTTCTCTTCACCAGCACGAGCCAATAGCTTCACTGGCTGTTTGACTGATTTGATCAAACCAGCTTGAGCTAACTCGGCCACACCAAAGGTTGTACCTTTTTGGCTACTGAGCTGATCTAAGTTTACCACTTGATAGGTAGTTTGGTTAAGGGGTCGGAATCCACGTTTCTTTGGAAGACGCTTAGCCAGCGGATTCTGTCCACCTTCAAAACCAAGTCGGACACCGCCACCGGTACGTGAGTTCTGACCCTTGGTACCGCGACCAGCAGTCTTACCTTGACCAGCAGAGATACCGCGACCGACGCGTTTTTTGTTCTTATTAGAAGTTAGATCGAGTTCATGAATTTTCATTTACTTTTCCTCCTTCTTGGTAGCCTTGGCGGCAATACGTTCTTTGCGAGCAGCGGTTGCACGTAATTGCTGGAGGGCCTTGATTGTTGCGTAAGCGGTGTTCACCTTGTTGCTTGATCCCAGTGACTTACTGAGCAGATCATGGATACCAGCAACTTCAACAACATTACGCACGGCACCACCGGCAATAACACCCGTACCCTGGCTAGCAGGTTTGAGTAGTACGCGAGCACCCGAGAAACGAACTTCTACTTCGTGTGGAATAGTGCGATCTTTGAGCGGAATGGTGATCATATCACGCTTAGCTTTGGCAACAGCCTTAGCAATTGACGACTGAACTTCGCCGCCTTTGCCAACACCGACACCAACACGACCATTGCCGTCACCAATAACGACGGTTGAGCGGAATCGGAAACGACGACCGCCCTTTACTACGCGGGTAACACGATCAATGGCTATTACTTTTTCTTCAAATTCTTTTGGTTCTCGTTCGAAAGCCATGATTAGAACTCCAATCCATTTTTACGAGCTGCTTCGGCCAGAGCGTGCAGACGACCGTGGTACAGCTTACCGTGACGATCAAATACAACCGTAGTCACTTTCTTAGCCTTGGCGCTCTTAGCAATTTGCTCACCAATGGCAGCAGCCTTCTCGGTCATTGTGCCTTTAGCATCAGTTTTGACTGTTGTGGCATAGGCCAGAGTTGTTGCCGTCTCATCGTTAATAATCTGAGCCGTAATGTTCTTGTTGGTAATCGCAACAGCCAAGCGAGGGCGTTCGGCGGTTCCACGAACCTGCGAGCGAACTCGAGCAATGCGACGTTGTAATTTTCGTGTCTTGTCCATATCTCTATCCTAACCTTTTGTTGCCGTCTTACCAGCTTTACGACGAATGTGCTCAGTAGCATACTTGATGCCTTTGCCCTTGTAAGGCTCTGGCTTCTTAAGCTGACGAATATCAGCAGCGACCTGACCAACAAGTTGCTTGTCGGCACCACTAATGGTGATTACATTCTTTTCTACTTTGCCATCAATGTTCTCTGGCAGTTCATACACAACAGGGTGTGAGAAGCCAAGTGACATGGTCAGCGTCTTGCCAGCAAGGGCAACACGGAAACCTACACCGTTGACTTCAAGCTGCTTACTAAAGCCAGTAGCAACACCATTTACCGCATTACTGACGAGGGTGCGCATTAGACCGTAGCTCTTAGCAGTATCATTATTTTCAACATCCTTAGCGACAGCGAGAATGCCTTCGTTTTGGGTAATGCTGATACCAGGCATGAGCGTAACGCTCAATTCGCCTAATGGACCGTTAGCTTTAACGACGTTACCTTCGATGGTAACTGTCACGCCGGCAGGAATTGTAATTGGTTGACGACCGATACGACTCATGACGCTACCATACCTTACAAATTAATTCGCCACCGAGGCCAGCCTTGCGGGCCTGGTAATCGGTCATCAGACCCTTTGAGGTACTGACAATCACGATACCGCGACCACCGAGAACCTTAGGGATCTTGTCGGCTGGGCTGTATACTCGACGACCTGGTTTACTCATGCGAACGAGTGCCGTAATAGGCGCTAGTTCCATATCATTAATCAGGTTGAGGCTCAGAACTTTGGTAACACCTTCACCAGCTACTTCGTAGCCATCGATGAACTGTTGGTCTTGGAGGATTTTTGCAATCGCTTCCTTCATCTTGGAATAAGGCATGGCAATAGTAGCCTTGCCGCCGCCGAGACTATTGCGGATGCGAGTAAGCATGTCTGAAATTGGATCGTTTACCATACTCATCTCCTTACCAACTTGCTTTCGTTACACCAGGGATTTGACCCCTAGAGGCGTGCTCACGGAAGGTGACACGGCTTAAACCAAACTTACGCATGTAACCACGTGAGCGACCTGTCAGTTCACAACGATTGTGTAGACGGGTTGGGTTGGCGTTGCGAGGCAACTTTGCCAGACCTTCACGATCACCGGCGGCCAGCAAAGCTTCGCGCTTAGCGGCATACTTGGCGACCAGTTTTTGGCGCTTTAATTCGCGTTGTACGAGGGCTTTTCTAGCCATTATGCATTCCTCCTAAATGGGAATCCCATTAATTGTAATAGTTTCTTACCTTCTTCCGGACTTTTGGCAGTCGTTACGACATTAACCTGCAAACTGTGACTATTGCTAGCATCTTCATAGCTAATTTCTGGGAAGATGGCTTGCTCAGTGACACCGAGGCTATAATTACCGCTCTTATCAAAAGCCGTGTCCGAGATACCACGGAAGTCACGGATGCGGGGAAGATCAATAGAAACGAGGCGGTCCAAGAAGTCGTACATGCGCTCACCACGAAGTGTAACCATGACGCCAATCTTGTTGCCATCACGAAGCTTAAAGCCAGCGATACTGTTCTTGGCAACGGTCTCAACCGGAGCCTGACCACTAATCTGAGTCAGCGTCTTCAGGACAGTTTCGAGGTGCTTGCTATCCGCAGTAGCACGGCCGACACCAGCGTTGATTACCACTTTAGTAACCTTGGGAATCTGATGTACGTTGTCGTACTTAAACTCCTCTTTAAGGGCAGGCATGATTTCATTCTGGTATTTGGTTCGTAATCGATTCATGACCTATTCCTTGTCCTTTCCGGCTTTAGCCTCTTTTGTATCTTCTTTCTTAGCGTCATCTTTCTTCTCTACTTTTTTAGCCTTAGGAGCTGTCATGCGGCCAACCTTGAATACGCGCTCCTTGCCCTTGGCGGTCACATTGAAGCCAATGCGGGCTGGCTTACCAGTCTTAGGATCAATTACCATGACCTTTGAAACATCAATGGCTTTGGTAATGTCCAGAATTCCGCCCTTAGGGTTCTTCTGGCTTGGCTTAGTATGCTTCTTAACAATGTTGACGCCTTCGACAACTACTTTGTTTTCTTTAGGAACAACAACCATGACCTTACCGGTCTTACCTTTGTCGCGTCCAGCGATTACTACTACCATGTCATCTCGTCGGAGTTTCATTACAGCACCTCCGGAGCAAGACTTACAATCTTCATATAACCAGCATCGCGCAATTCGCGACCGACTGGTCCAAAGATACGAGTACCTCGTGGCTTGCCTTCTTTATCTACGAGCACTGCAGCGTTCTCATCAAAGCGGATGCTTGAACCATCTGGACGACGAGTAATATTAGTGGTGCGAACCACAACCGCTCGAACAATCTCTTTCTTCTTGGCGTTACCACCAGGAAGAGCTGATTTTACACTACATACAATTACATCACCAATACCGGCGTAACGACGACGGCTACCACCGAGGACCTTAATACAAAGAATGTCCTTGGCTCCGCTGTTGTCAGCTACTTTGAGGCGTGTTTCTGATTGAATCATCTTACGCCTCCGACTCAGTTACGCTGATCTTACGAGCCACTACAAAGTGCTTTTCGCGACTCATTGGGCGGGTTTCGCTAATCTCAACCAAGTCACCAACTTTATACTCATTGTTTTCATCATGAGCCTTAAACTTAGTAGTCACCTTGTACTTCTTGCGGTACACTGGGTGTTCCTTAGTTGTCTTGACTGCCACAACCACCGTTTTATCCATGGCGTCAGAGACTACTTGTCCGTGTAATACTCTACTCATTACTTGGTCTCCTCTTTTGCCGTTTGAACCGTTTCTTCGGCGGTAATGGCGCGCTCACGCATAATGGTCTTGATGCGTGCCACGGTCTTGCGAACCGCTGCCAATTCTTTAATATTGCTCACTTGCTTAATGCGGTAATCTACTCGGAGTTCAGCTAGCTTTGCTTGCTGATCAGTAAGAATAGTTACCAGTTCTTTATCAGTTTTCTGTACGATTTCTGCAGTCTTCATACTACTTCTCCCCTGCCACTTGGCGGACCACAAACTTGGTCTTCATTGGCAGTTTCATGGCGGCCAGACGCATAGCTTCTTTAGCTACTTCTTCGGTTACGCCGTCCATCTCAAACAACATGCGACCAGCGCGGATTTTAGCTACATAATGATCAACAGCACCCTTACCACTACCCATGCGGACTTCAGCTGGCTTACGGGTAACAGGAGTGTCAGGGAAGATGCGGATCCAGATCTTACCACCACGCTTAACATAACGGGTCATGGCGCGACGGGCAGCTTCGATTTGGCGTGAAGTAATGCGCTCGTTGGCTTCAGCCTTGAGGCCGAACTGGCCGAAGCTGACTTCAGTGCCACGGGTTGCAACACCTTCGTTCTTACCCTTGAACTGCTTGCGGAATTTTTGCTTCTTTGGCATTAACATGATTAGAACCTATCGCCTTTATATATCCAGACTTTCACGCCGATCACGCCATACGTAGTGTGAGCCAGAGCAAAGCCGTAATCGATGTCAGCGCGCAGGGTGTGCAGGGGTACGCTACCAAGACTAACTTTTTCACGACGGGCCATTTCGGCGCCGTTAAGGCGACCGGAAACACCAATCTTAATACCCTTGATGCCGCTCTTCATACTGTTTTCTGCCGTCATCTTCATAGCGCGACGGAAACCAATACGGCGTTCCAGCTGGCTAGCAATGTTCTCGGCAACCAGTACAGCACTGGTTTCTGGGCGCTTAACTTCTTCAATAGAAATCTTAATAGGAGATTTAGTCAGCTTAGCTAGCGTCTTCTTGAGCTCTTCAATACCACTACCACCACGACCGATCACCACACCAGGCTTGGCAGTGAAAATCTGAACGTTTACGGCGTTTGGTGAACGCTCAATAACAATCTCGGCTACGCTAGCACGCTTACCGACCTTCTTTTCAACAGCCTTACGGATGTTAAGGTCTTCAACCAAGTTGCCAGCAAAGCCTTTGCTAGCAAACCAGCGTGATTGCCAGTTTTTGTCAATCTGCAGGCGGAAGCTGCGGGGATTTACTTTATGACCCATTACTTGACCTCCTTTAGAGCAACCGTGATGTGGCTTGATCGCTTACGAATGCTCGATGCAGCACCTTTAGCTCGAGCGCGGAAACGCTTGAGGGTGGGGGCTGGACCAACCAGTACCGATTCAATAACCAAATCACCTTTTTTGAGGCTATTGTTGTTCGTAGCATTAGCTACAGCCGACTTTAAGGTTTCACCAACAAGCTCAGTAGCGCGCTGTGGGGCAAACATAAGAATCTGCTCAGCTTCAGCGACTTTCTTGCCACGAATCATTGCAGCAACCAGACCGATCTTGCGGGCTGATGTACCGGTGTATTTAGCGGTAGCTGAAAGCTTCATTACTTGCCACCTTTCGCGAGCTTACCGCCGTGGCCACGGAACTTGCGGGTAGGAGAAAATTCACCCAACTTATGACCAACCATGTTTTCACTTACAAAGACAGGTACGTGTAGACGTCCATTATGTACGGCAATAGTCTTACCAACCATTTCTGGTGTAATGGTACTTGCGCGCCTCCAGGTCTTTAAGACAGTCTTGTCGTTAGGACTAAGAGCTTCTACTCGTTTCTGCAAACGCTCGTCTACGTATGGACCTTTTTTAAGTGATCGACTCATTACTTTCTCCTCGCTTTGTGTCGACTGCGGACAATCATAGCGTCAGTTGCTTTACGGTTACGGGTCTTATATCCAAGAGCAGGTTTACCCCATGGGGTTTGTGGACCGGCCTTAAGACCGATTGGCTGAGCACCTTCACCACCACCATGAGCGTGATCTACTGGGTTCATGGCCTTACCACGAACACTTGGGCGCCAGCCCATTCGACGTCGACGACCAGCACTACCGTACTTGATGTTCTGGTGGGCTTCATTACCAACGCCACCAATGGTTGCCATACAGTTCTTGTGGACCAGGCGGACTTCACCACTTGGAAGACGAACTTGGCAGAAATCACCTTCTTTGGCGACGAGGCTAGCCTTTGAGCCAGCACTACGTACTAACTGACCACCCTTACCAAGGACGAGCTCAATATTATAAATCTGCGTACCTACAGGGATAGCGTTCAGCGGCAGGCGGTTACCCTTCTTGATCTCAGCATCTTGACCGCTCTCAATCTTATCACCAACTTTCATACCTGAACCGGCGATGACGTAGGCTTTCTTGTTTTGGCCATTAGAGGTCTCAAGCTGCACCAAGGCAATGTTGGATGATCGGTTTGGATCATACTCAATAGCGATAACTTCGGCCTTCTTGCCTTCCAGGAACTTGAAGTCAATCAAGCGATAGAAACGCTTAGCACCACCACCACGGTGGCGGACGGTAATTTTACCCTGGTTGTTACGACCAGCGTTTCGCTTCTTGGCTACCAGCAATGACTTTTCTGGTTTCTTCTTGGTGATAGCAGAAGTATCCTGCGTAGTCATACCACGTCGGGCTGGAGTAGTTGGCTTGTAAAGTCGAATTGCCATTAGTTAGCTCCCTCAAATAAGGCAATCGTCTGACCCTTCTTAAGGGTTACGTAGGCCTTCTTAACATCTTTGCGGCGACCAACGGTCTTCTGGAATTTCTTAATCTTGCCCTTAGTAATCAGGATATTAACGGCAATGACTTCAACCTTAAAAGCCTTCTCGATAGCCTGAGTAACACTAATCTTGTTGGCGTCGGCTGGTACGTCAAACACATAAACACCAGTTTCGGCCATAGCTACGGCCTTTTCACTAATATGTGGGGCAATTTGCATACTCATTACTTAGCCTCCTCTTTGCCCAACCATGACTCAATAGTCTTGAGAGCAGCTTTTTCGATAACAATGGTGTCAGCATTCATAACATCAAAGACATTCAGGTAGGTAGCTGAGATAGTCTTAACACCTTCAAGGTTACGAGTAGCTTGATCAGCGTGACCAGCCTTGCTTTCGAGCACCAAGAGGATCTTACCAGTAACGTTCAGCTTAGCGATCAAAGCAACTGCGTCCTTGGTTTTACCAGTTGCAGCAAACTCTTCGAGCACAATAACAGCCTTGGCTTCGGTCTTAATAGAAAGCGCTTGGCGCAGCGCAGCGCGTTTGGCTTTAATTGGCATATCAATTGCATAATTTTCGTTACCGGTTGGGCCAAAGGTAATACCACCACCGCGCCAGATTGGAACACGGATGGAACCAAAGCGAGCACGACCGGTACCTTTTTGCTTCCATGGTTTACGACCACCACCGCGGACTTCGCCACGCTTGAGAGTCTTAGCGTTGTTAGTACGACCATTTGCCAGGTAGGTACGATAAGCATCACCAACGAGCTGCTGGTTTACCTCTGTTTCAAAAATGTCCTTGTTCAAGGTTACGCCAGTCTCTTGCTTAGCACCGGTCTTAGAATAGCTTAGAACTTTAGCCATTATGCAGCCCTCACGATTACGATACCCTTACGTGGGCCAGGAACAGCACCAGTAATGCCAATCAGGTTGCGCTCAAGGTCAACCAAGGCAATCTTGGCGCCCTTAACGGTAACTTGGTCGCCACCCATACGGCCAGCCATACGCATGTTCTTAAAGACATGCTGTGGGTAACCGGCGCCAATCGAACCAGGGGCACGATAGTTATGTGAACCATGAGTCTTAGGACCACGGTGGAAGTTGTGGCGCTTAATGGTACCGGCAAAACCCTTACCCTTGCTGGTTCCGGTGATCTGGACGCTGTCTCCAAGTTCGAATGTGTTGACATCTAGCTTGGCTCCAACGTTCAGCTCGCCGGCGTCTTCTACACGGATTTCGCGCAGAGTGTTGCTCATAATACCCGAGGCCTTCATATGGCCGGCCTGAGGCTTGGCTGGCTTCTTGGCATCGCCAAAACCAAGTTGAACGGCCATATAGCCGTCCTTCTCGATAGTCTTTAGTTGAGTAACAACGTTGGGGGTAGCTTCAATAACGGTAATACGCTGAACGTTACCTTCTTCGTTGAAGATTTGAGTCATACCTACTTTTCTACCGATCAGTGCTTTCACTGTATTCATATCCCTTTACAAAAAAGAATGCTAGCAAGTGGTGGTTTTCGCTTCTTGTGAGCGAACCTTCCGGCTCCTAGTAGCAGACATTCTTGTCGTTTTAACGTTGTTTATATCTGTTGGATTAAGTTCCAAGCAGAAGTTACCAAGCAATGATAGCAAACCCAACAGGTGTATGTCAACATTAAAGCCTCATAAAAAGCGTAGAGCCCCACCGGATGGTGAGGCTCTCGCATCCAAGGAGGATGCGTGCTCACTGCTTGCCGGGGCTAGGCCAAGATGCTGATGTCGGCGATGCACCGGGCATCCGGGAACTGCTTCCAGTGGAAGCTGACGCGGTTGCCGGGCTTGACGAAGCTGATCTGGCGGTTGTCCTCACTGGTCTCCCCGGCACCATCCACGCAGTTGTGGTAGGGCACGCCCTTGTAGACGATGTCAGGGTGCTCCTTCATGACCACGCGATACAGGGTCTCGCCCTTGTACAGCTCGGTGGTGACCTCGGCCACCTCACCGCTGGTCTCCGGAAGGGAACGGATGGACTCCTTCTGGGGCGGGCTAGCGACGGCGCCGCAGCCCGCCAGAAGGATGCTCGCGATGAGCAGGATTGCGGTGCGACGCATGCACGCCACCTCCTTGTTCGGTCCGCCGCAGCGGAATCGGTTTGATCAGGCGATCTGATACATAATAGCAAATATTTACTGTTTTGTCAATGTTTTACAGGTTTATAAACGACGAACAGCCCCGGTCCGAGCCCCGTGAAGGGCCCGGACCGACGCTGCGTGCGACCGGCAGGTCGCGTGGATCAGCGGAACAACTGACGACCGTTGATGGCCACGTGGGTGACCTTGTTCGTCTTGCCCGGCCGCCGACGGCGGCCGGTCCGCCCGAACTTCAGCTCCTCGCCACGGGTGATGTACCGCTCCATCTGGTAGTCGCGGGGGTGGCACGCCGGGTTGCCAGCCGACGGGCTGTCCGAGTGCATGCTGACGCCCACGATGTGGGTGTCGTTCGCGAACGAGTCCTTGGTCCGGGTGAACCAGTACTCGGCCCCGCTCTGGGTCCAGATGTGGATGTAGTCGCCGGGACGGCTGGACGCACCCAGATCGATGCGACCAGAGCGGTCGGGACCGGGAGCGTTGCCTTCCGCCATGACGGACTGCGCGTGATCAACCATTGGATTCTCCAATCCAATCGTGCCCTAGTCTCACTAGAGCAACTTCCCGAGTGGAAGTGCTAAAATAATACCTTATATATGATAATAAGTCAATAGTTTACAGGTTTATAAAGATTCCCAGGCCAATCAGGCCAAGAACTGCAGCAAGGAGTAAAAGGGCGTATTCAATCTTGCGATCGATACGGAAGTGGTCTTGACTAGCGAATAGCACGC
>CAYPFI010000004.1:0-20484 GCA_964410005.1 uncultured Candidatus Saccharibacteria bacterium
GTAACTGGTAAGTGGCAGCATCTTCTGGGCTAACACTGTCTTCGTCTTCGATGAAATCACCAAGAGTACTATCAGCCTCTTCACCCACTGGGGCTTCAAGACTCACAATATCCTGCTTAATCTTGATGATGTGATTCACCTTCTCGACATCCATTTCCATCTCGGCAGCAATCTCTTCAGGCAATGGCTCACGACCAAGTTCCTGAACCAGACGGCGCTGGGTGCGGATCAGTTTGTTAATGGTTTCAACCATGTGCACCGGAATACGAATCGTACGGGCCTGGTCGGCAATGGCACGGGTAATGGCCTGGCGAATCCACCAAGTAGCGTAAGTACTGAACTTAAAGCCCTTGGTGTAATCAAACTTCTCGACGGCGCGCAGAAGACCAGCTGAACCTTCTTGAATAAGGTCGAGCAGATCAAGGCCACGGCCAATATACTTCTTGGCAATACTCACGACCAGGCGCAAGTTGGCTTCAACCATCTTGTCCTTGGCACGCTTATCGCCCTTCATGATGCGCTTGGCCAGCTCAACTTCTTCTTCACTCGTAAGAAGTGGCACACGACCAATCTCGCGCAGATAAAGGCGAACCGAGTCATCAGCGATATCTTTTACATAATCATCACTCTCGACATTGGCAGCTTCGGCTTCGGCAACTTCGGCAAAATCATCGTCGGTGGTCTCTAGAACTTCGATTTTGTTCTCAAGCAACACGGCATGCATGTCTTCGATCTCATCAACAGCATCTTCCACATCGCCAACAGCAGCAATGACTTCTTGCTGAGTCACAAAACCCTGCTCTTTACCTTTGGCAATCAGGGCTTCAATTTCTGGACTATAACTATTTACAACCTGCTCTTCTTCTTCATGGACTGGGGCGGCAGGTTTGTTCTTTTTAACACCTCTTGGCACAGGCTACTCCTCGCTAATTAACGCTTGATACTTGGCAAGTAACGTCTTTACTAGCTGCGAATCCCCGGCTGTTTCGGCAGCCTGAAGTTCGGCAGTTAGCTGATGTTTTGTTACTTTGGATCCGATGGTTTGCAGTCGTCTAGTCAGCATGAAGGCTTCAAAGCTGCGATCTGCAGGCGCGAACGAGCCATATTGCTCTTCGCCCCGTAATGTAAGAATTTTGACATAGTCAGACAGATCTGGCAAGTGCTGAGCAATATCGAGCGCGACCTGATCATGACCATCTCCCTGCATATAGGCCACTACGGCCCGAGCATCTTCACTTTCAAAATCGGCGGTGTCTAAGTCTTCCATGCTCAACCTAGCTTCCGGAAAGGCTAGATTAAGCCCCAGAATGGCATCTTCCAGCATTGGGCGCCCAGCAATTCTCGGCGGTTTCTTGGTCTTCTGAACAGCATTTTTGCTCGGGCTTTTTAAGGGATTAGTCACGGGCTTTTCATTAAGGGCCGCTTGCATAGTTTCAACTTCTATACCTGTTGCTGAAGCAATATCGCTAATAAAAACTGCCTGGGTAGTGTTGTCGTACAGCCGCAAAATTGCCGCCATGCGCTCAATGAATCGTACCTTTTCGATCCCAGTGGGATCGCGCTTAATATTAAACTGCTCCATACTCTTATCGAGCCAGTACTGGCGCAGCTCCTTGGCGTTATCCAGTGCCGCCCTCCAGAGCTTGGGATCCTTTTGGATAAGTTCGTCAGCATCCTTGGCTTCATCGTTAAGATCGACAATAAATAAGTTCAGACCAAGCTTTTGCGCCAATGGAATAGATCGTTCAGCCGCCGCCAGGCCTGCCCTATCATCATCAAAGGCCAGCAGTACATTCTTAGATAGATAGCTGAGCGCTTTAAGTTGCTCGAGAGTCAGTGCTGTACCGCTGGCGGCCACCACCTCCTTTACACCGGCTTGATGACTGGCAATCACATCCATATTACCTTCTACCAAAACCACCCGATCGTTCTTACGAATCGCTTCTTTTGCCAAATGCAGTCCAAAGACGACACGACTCTTATCATATAAAAGGGTTTGGGGCGTATTAAGGTACTTGGGCAGCTCGTCGCCCAATACGCGCCCCGTAAAACCCACGGGCTGGCCGGTGGCGTCACAAATCGTAAACATAATGCGTCCACGGAATTGGTCGAAGATCCCGCGGCCGCCAGTACGACTGCCCGCCAACCCGGCCTGGACGAGCTCGGCATCGGTAAAGCCCTTGGTGCGCAGGGCCTTCACCAATCCGTCCCAGCTTTCGGGGGCATAGCCGATTTGGAAGTCGGTGATTATCTGCTTGCCGAGTCGTCTCTTCTGTACTACATAATCCAAGGCTGATTTATTTCGTATGAGGTTGGCCTGAAAGAACTTTACGGCCCACTCATGCGCCTCTAGCGCTCGTTTGCGAGCCTTAGCTTGGCCACCATCAGCCTTCACATTCTTAAGCTCGACCCCAGCCCGCTTGGCCAACATCTCTAAAGCCCCCCGAAAGTCCAAGCCTTCTATCTTCATAACAAATTTAAAGATGTCACCGCCTTCGCTACATCCAAAGCAGTGCCAAATCCCCTTTTCGGGGCTAACCATAAAACTCGCCGTCTTCTCATGGTGAAACGGACAAGGCGCCTTTAAGTTGCGGCCGCTCTGCTTGAGCTGCACATAGCTCCCAACCACATCAGCCACTTCGAGACGGCTTTTGATTTCATCCACATCGGTCATAGTTTTATTATACGCCATGCCAGGTTCAATGTGAACAGAACCCGAACATTACATTGACATTTTTATGTATTATTGCTATAATTTGGCCAGTTTTGCGGCTCTCTACTCGAGTGCCCTCAACCGTTCCAACCACCAATTCACGGGAGGTAAAACCGTGAGAGCAATCTGGCAATGGATTGGCGAAAAGCTCGGGTGGCTCACGCCCCCGGCGCCCGCCGAGCCGCCGCCCCCACCGCAGTACAACCTCAGCATCAGCCTGCTGGAGCTGGACCCACGCCAGCTTCGCAAGCTGGAGCAGCGGGTCATCCGCGGCATCCTCAAGCTCATGCACCAGCACTGCTACGAGCCGCCGCCCGGTGAGCCGCCGCCCCCGTACAACGTCCTCGACGCTGCCCGGGATCTGCTCACCACCAAGCCGGAGTTCATCCAGCAGCTGCTGTCGGTTCCCTACACCGACATCAACTACATGGGAACGGAGCATCCGGCGAGTGCCTGGGATGAAGTCGTGGCGCTGTGCATCCGCGTGATGTCCTACATCGCCCTCCAGGACATGGACATCCAACTGCTCCAGGAGACCCGGGCCCACAACCACGCGACCCTCGTGATCGCATGGGAGCGCTCGGCGAGCCCGGTGGCTCCACCGCCACCGCCTCCCCCGCCTCCGGTCTCGGTCACCCCGGCGTCAGTCGGTGAACCCCTCGTGTGGGGCCCGCCAGCTACGACCCCGGGTACCCGCTTCTGACCGGCAGGTCCGACCCCCATCCTCTCGAGGGTGGCGTGGGCGGACCTGCCGGTCCAACCACGTTATGACTACTTCATAAAATTTACGTCGAGAGAATAAAGGACTCGTTTACGAGGCCCTCGGGAAGTTTTCCAGTTTCATACTTATTCAGGAAGCCTTCCATTTGACTGGCTTGAGCCTGAAGGGCTTGGAGTTTAAGCTCAGCAATATCTTCTGGCAGATCAAAACTTATAGCCAGTTCATCTTCTTCAGCAAAAGGTGGCTCGTTGATATTAAAGAAGAGGCCAGCTTTTTCATCGAGTTCACGACCAACGGTCTCGTACCATTCTCGCGTATGCATAACGTGATAAACCCGGGGATTGCCATCAACCAAGTGCACAGCTCGACTCACCCAGCGCGACACCGCAGCATGATCACTATGCCCGGTCATACCTTGCGGATCGAAGGTCAGGATGCTTTCTGGCCGCTCTCGATGGATAACACTCGCCAGTTGTAGCGACATGTCATGCTCATCTGCTCGATCACACTCGCCGTCTAAACATTCCAGCATGCCATGCTCCTCTACGCCAAGAATTCGGAGTGAATTATGAAGTTCTTGGGTGCGAATATTACCAAGTTCTTCTTGTGGCCAGCGATCAACGTCCGTAGTACCAGCTTCCCCCTTGGTGGCCGTTATAACGACTACTTTCTGACCATTACGCGCCGCGGCGGCCAGTATGCCCCCGGCGATCATGGTCTCGTCATCGGGATGAGCGCCCACACACAATATCGTCCCCAACTCTTCAATGTCTTCAGCGGTCTTAATCATGTTTAACTACCAGTTCCAAGATGCGCGACTCATCCAGATCACCTCGGCCAGTCCGCTTGCCCTGCTCTTTCATGTGATTAATCAGAAACTCTGGCTCATGCCACTGAATATCACTGGCTGACTCAATATCATCCTCATCGCGCTCCCGTACATCCAGCTCGATCAGACTACACGCAAAGTACAGGGTGGTTTTATCCCAGGTAAAGTCCTTTTGATTATTCACAATCTTATCGATCTTGGCTTCAAGAATATGATCGACTTTAATGGCTGCGCCAAACTCTTCCATGGCGCCGCGGATGAGCGCTTCTTCCATACTTTCGCCACTCTCCACCGTCTCGCGCATCAATATATAAACATTATCGTGATGACCCAATGGATCCGGCAATGTATCAAAAAAGTGACACAAAACCTTGCCATCGCTACGTCGAATTACCGCTCCCACTGACAAATGGAAGGGGTATTTTTTGGTAGCTGAGTACACATTTTGAGGACTGGTAATTGGGGGCATTTCCAGGTTCATTGCGGTAACTATAGCACACTAATTTGGCAAACGATAGTAGTCGTTATCACACTCCACAAGCCCATCACGGACTACACTTTGCAAGACTTTGGCGAAACGCTCTTTATCCGAACATTCTATTTGTTCATACAGCGCGTCAAACATTAAATTTTCCTTAACTAACGCACGCAGAATCGCACCTCGAATTTGCCGATCCGAGCCCTCAAAAGTGCTTTGAATGGTGTGATGCTTACTGCGTCGATTTGGATTGGGCACCGTCTTAGCCAGGTGCGTCCCATAATCCATCAGGGCATAATACCACTCCCGTGGTGACTCTCTGTCAAGCGCTTCTTTGACCAACGGCAGCAACTGCTTATCATCAATCCGCTCCTGGTCGCTAAAGAAGTGATGGATAAATACTCGACGAATATTAGTCTCAATGAATACCACAGGCTGATCATACGCAAAAGCCGCGATACTGCCAGCCGTACCAGGCCCAATACCAGGTAGTTTTATAAGTTCAGTAGGATCGGATGGTAACTCACCGTCGTATTCCTCGACCACCATTTTAGCCAGTTTATGCAGGTTTAATGCTCGACGATTGTACCCTAACCCCTGCCAGGCCGTAATCACTTCGGCCGGACTGGCCTGAGCCAACATTAAAAAATCCTTAAATCTACCGACAAATTCTGGGAACTTCTCCTGCACCCGACTCACCTGGGTTTGCTGTAACATAACTTCGCTCACTACTACCCAATATGGATTCGGGTCCTCTCGCCAGGGCATCTCCCGCCTATTATCGTGGTAGTAATCCCAAACTAAGTCCTGAAACTCACTAATCTTCAAGGTAGTCGCCAACCCACCAATCAGCTACGTTGCGTATAAATTCGCCGGCCTCTTTATGTGCCTCCGAGACTTTAAAGGCCTCGAATGCAGCCTCATCTACAAATGCCGCATCAGTTACTATAATGGCTCCCTTACGCGTATCGATCGATTCGTTAACTTTCCAGTAAATGATTCCTGGCTCATTACCAAGATCAACCAGTCGATGGACTACTCCCAAAAAAGCTTTCTCATCAACATCATCATGTAATTTAGTCAGCACAATATGTCGAAACATTATGACGCCGCCCTGGTTTGCTCGCCAGGACTATCTTCCGCTTGGCGTGCATTACGGGTATCTGGCTTGTTACGTTTATGATCTTCCATGTATACAACGTTGTCTTCCTGATGAGGTTCGTCCTCGGGCGCATCTTCGGCCGTCATCACTGGTTCTGATTCGACCTCTTCTTCCTCAGCTACCTCTACCTTCTTGATCTCGATCTGAGCGGTCTCTGTGCCGGCCCCTTCATTGCCCTGAGCTCGACTAGCGGTAAGCTGGTATCCACCAACCTCAATGGTGTCACCTGGTGTAAAAGTCTCGTGACCCGTCAGCATCTTCCAGAAGATGCCTGTAGCTCTTGAGCCGCCGTCATCGAGATGACCGATATCGATCGTTTGTACTTCTCCCTGCTGTCCTCGAACTTTTGTAGGCAATTCATCGAGAAGTTTTTTGAGCTCAGCGGTAATCAACTGAATCTGACCAACGCTCTGTTTCTCTTGGCCGCCAGGTGCCGTTGAATCATTATTCCTGCCGTTCTCTTTAGGATCACCGGTGCCTTCAAGCTGTAATTGCAACTTGCCGATTTCCTCCTGTACTCGTGGCAATATGGCTTCGCCCAAACGGTTATCAATACCGTTGAAGGTTTCACGAAACTTAGCTTTAAGCTCTTCCAGGCCACTATACGCCTCGCGCTTTTCTTCTTCCATGCCTTGCTCGAGCGTATTGCCGCCTACTTCGGGCGTGGCAAGCTCACCATTTTCTTGGGCGGCTCGAAGCTCAAAGTTTTCAGGGTTATCTAGTGGATCTATCATTTTTTCTCCTTAAAATCTAAGCTAACAGAGTTGATACAGTACCGTTGACCAGTTGGAGTGGGGCCATCATCGAATAAGTGTCCCAGGTGACCGCCGCACGTCGCACATTGAACCTCGGTTCGCTGCATGCCATGAGAATCATCGGCCACCAGCTTCACTTTAGAGTCATCAACCGCCGACCAGAAACTTGGCCAACCACTACCACTCTCAAACTTAGTATCGCTCGAGAATAGCTCGGTACCACAAGCCGCGCAAACGTACATACCGCCAGCTTTGTTATTGAGCAACTCGCCTGTAAAGGGCATTTCAGTCCCCTTTTCTACGAGAACGGCATATTGCTCGGGTGTTAGTTTAGACTTCCACTCATCTTTCATAATCCTAGTATACTACGTATAATAGACCCCTGACACGGAGAGGTCGCATAGTGGCCTAGTGCGCCGCCTTGGAAAGGCGGTATGGGGGCAACTCCATCGAGGGTTCGAATCCCTCCCTCTCCGCCAAATGTTTATAAACCACAATCAGGTCAGTTATCATCTCGGTTGCTTCATGCCTGGAGCCCAGATCATCGATGGCCTGAATGACAGCCGTTTGCTTGCCAGCTTTTTGGTCCTGCTCTATATCGTCTAAGTCGTTTTGGAGCTGATAAGCAATTCCTAAATACTCACCAGCTTTACGCAGTCTTTCGATCTGAAGCTGAGTGGCTGCAGCCGCCATGGCGCCTGAAAGCAATGGGCCAATATAGGTGTAGCTGGCCGTCTTAAGCCGAGCCACCTCCAGCGGATCAAAACCGCCCAGGACATCCATGCGCTGACCTTCGATGACATCAGCGAAGATAGATCGAAACAGCGGTCGAAGTTCACTAAATCCGCTACGATCCAGCAAATCACGTGCGGCCTCTAGACACAGATCGCCAGCCAGCAAAGCTTTATTGCGGGCCAGCTCCTGATCGCCGGTCTTAATAAGTTGCTCACCAGCAATGTTGGGGTGACCATGCCGGAGATAGTCACCATCCATAATATCGTCATGCATTAACAGCCCTAAGTGCAACATCTCCCAGGCAGCTGCTACGTTGATAATTGCCTCATCGGTGCCGCCATAAACCTGATAGGCACCTAGGCACAATCGTGGCCGCAAGCGTTTGCCGCCCTGTTTAATCTGGCGAGCAATGCGCGGCCACATCACACCACGCTGTTCATCACAGTACTCTAGAAGGGTTGTTTCGACGTCCATACTCAGATTATGGCAGACTGAAATTAAAATAATCTTAAATTTACAAAGATTTTTGGCTATTCGCCGGTATCAACCACATAGACCTCATCAAAGCCATCTTCGGCTGATGGTGGATACTCGGTGAGTAATTGATAAAAATGGTGGATGCCCTCTTCTGGCACTGGCTTCTCACGCTCAGCATTACGCGCCAGGGCAACTTCTAGCGGCGCTACAAATATCACACCAATAACCCGTTGAGCTCCCCAGCTCCTATACAGTTCGATATCTTGGCGGCGGAACATCGGGTTAGTGCCCGACCCATCAACAATCACGCTGCCGCCACGCAGTACGGCTCGGATCTGGCTATACAGACGCTGCCAAACGAGATTATTCTGACTATTATCACGGTAATCGCCGAGCAAGCGCTCTCGAATGTCATCAGGGCTGACGCGAATAACCCCCTTTTCAAGGGCAAATTCGGTTAGATGAGTGGTTTTCCCGGCGCCAGGAATACCAATACCAATCAGCACCCCCCTATGACCGA
Organism: uncultured Candidatus Saccharibacteria bacterium; assembly: GCA_964410005.1. GTDB lineage: Bacteria > Patescibacteriota > Saccharimonadia > UBA4664 > CAYXHD01 > CAYXHD01. The sequence continues at coordinate 8,391 of CAYPFI010000004.1, forward strand.
GTTTAATTGACTCCATGATCCTCGGCAGCGAGTTCTGCTTTAAGTTTCTCAACCTTAGCCACGGGGAGTGGGTCTTCCCCATTCAAAATGGCCAGGTAGGCACTCATCATGCCGCCAAACAGCACACTCCACACTAGTTGCTGAATCTGACTATCGCCTTCTGGAATCACAATAGTTGGTGCTGGCATACTGCCACTGAGCAACCGATTGCTAATACTAAAGCGACGAGCGATGGCCTCGTCATCGAGCGGACTCTGAAGCTCGACTACGGCCAGCGGGGCGCCCTCAGGATGAGCCCAACCCTGGAATTCATTATGATCAAACTCGGGTAGCGCATAGCTAAAGGCGAGGTTTTTAGCATTCTCATTGAGCGCAATCTTTATGTTCCGAGCAATAAACTCGAGCGTGGGGCCGGCGTAAAAGATCCCTACTTTACCAAAGAGCTTGCCAGCCAGCTGCTTAGCTGGGTTCTCAGCCGTAGGCACGCTGGGGACCCAAGCCTGAACAACATCCTTGGCCCAGACGCCAGCTGATTCGAGTTCGGTTGTAGCGCCACTTAAGAGATTGATCGACTCAAGTAAGGTTGTGAGTGCCTTTACCTGATAAAGCAATGAGTGTCGGGGCTGGAGCCCTTCTGGAATTACATAGTTAACTTGCTGGTTAACTGTCGCTTTTTTAAGTAACTCACCGCCGCTGGTCATAATTACAATCTGGGCACCACGCTGCTTGGCATCTTCAAGGCAGCTAAGTGTCTCTTCAGTATTGCCAGAGTAACTCGATATGACTACGAGCGTCTTGTCGCTCACAAAACCTGGCAGCTTATACTCACGACAAATACTTAGGGGCAGGCTCAGCTCGCTCCCCTTCCAATTAAGCAAGAATTCGGCCGCTAAAACCGAACCGCCCATGCCGGCCACCACAATATTCTGCACATCTTTAATTGAGCTAGCATCGACATCAAATTGCTCAACGAGTTGATGAGCCTGTCCGGCCAGGATAGCCAGCCCATTATTCTTGTCGATTTGTGCAATAAAGTCCAGGTTATCTAACATTTTCGCCCCATTTGATTCAAGTATAGCATAACAGATATAGGGCGCTCTTATAAAACGAAACAGGGTCGGATGGAGCTTGCGCTCCACCCGACCCCGGGCAGCCGAGCTACAGCAGAGGGGCGGCGAGCCTCCCTGCGTCTCAGACCGCCACCGCGCACCACCGGGAGGGTGGATGATGATGCGCAGGAGATCTTGGCTCCCCGAGAGGTGGAAGTCGAGCCTTCCGAATCCTCAATACCAATGGGGGCCTTGAGTCCAATCTCTCTATTGGACAGTCCATTTACAGATGGCTAACTCATAGCTTTACGGGCTACACACGGGAGGAGTTATCGACTCTAACGCGGTTCCTACCAAACACACAAGATTGCGTCTTAAAACGGATCGAAAGGTCTTTCAGGCACAGGATGATGCATCGGATCACCTGCTTAAGCCTAAGGTTTCCCTTTGACTAGTGTCTAATTCCAGCCAACCGCGAGGGTAGACCGGGACACCAGCTATCTCTCCAAGACATGCCCTTTGTATGGGCGGTTGTTTCTCCAGCATCCCGGAGCGGTTAAGGGCCGTAAGTGGCTATCCCGGGTCTGTAACCCGGTGCCGGTCTTCGGTACCCCTCCCCAAACGACATCCGCAGGTGCGGGATCGTCAACGAGATGCCTCCGAGCCGTCTGCGCGACGATGTACCAAACGATGTTGGCAAGTCGTCGAGCTTCTTGCTGTAACTTCTTTGTCCACGAGGGGTCGTAGTCAAACGGAAGCATGTAAGACATAATACACGAATATACGCTATTTGTCAATAGCAATCTTGTTTTACTGAGTGAAGTTGATCATAAGGCTAGGGGGTCCCGGCACAGCACTTGCGCTGCGCCGGGACCCGTTCACGGGCCGTCTCGGATACGGATCACGTGGATCCCCTTCCATGCTTGGCTAAAGCTGGGGCCCTGGCGCCTTGCGGCAGCCGAGGGCCCGTCCCTGTACTTGTAGTCCGCGGCACGAAGCGGAGTTAGCCCTTGAGCGGGCGGGCACAGGCTGGTCACGTCGGGAGACGTAACCAGAGAAGATCTCGGGGGTTGCACCAGACAGTTCGATCGGTGATCGTCGTCCGGTAGCAGGGCCCCGTGTTGTGTGAAGCTGTGAGTGCCTGCTCGTTGCTTCACCAGGCCTCGAGGGTCGAATTATCGAGGCATTGTTTCACCCCTCCTAAGAGGGGTGGCCGCCGATTCACGTGGGCGGATCACGCGGTGCATAGCACCTGATGAGCCCCGAAGGGCTCTATTCAGTTGGCGAGGCAGGCACCTCTGGGTACAACTTCGTGTTTGCACTCGTAGGGATGGTTACCTACATCTTCGTCTTCCCGTTTGGTTTGGGCCCAGGCGGGCCCTCACAGCAGGAAACACGTTCACCTCCATTCCCGGGTTCACCAGATGGTGCCCGTAGTGGATGAGGAGAAGTATACTCCTTTATTCTGTTTTTGTCAATAATAGAGCGACATTATGCATAAGGGTATTGACAATTTATAGTTCTTGTGCTAATATGTTACGCATCCTGAGCAACAAGGCTCTGGACGAACCAGGAGAACCTCTCTTGACGATGACCCACCCGGTCAACACCGGCAAGCGCCCCAACGACATCTTCGGTTGCTTCGGCGACGGAGGCAAGGGCGTCATCGCACGAACCCTCGAACAGCGACGCACCTTCGCTGGGCAGTTCCGGGCGCAACCCGAACCCGCGCCGGCCACCAACCCCAACACCAGCATCCCCCGACGCGAGCTCGGCCCCATCCTCTGCGGTGGTTCCAGCTCCCGTCACGGTGGTCGCGACTTCCGCTGACCTCCTGGTCCACCTCGGCCAGCCGCTCCAAGGAGCGGCTGGCCAGGACCACCTGATATAGCAGTGAGTGCCCAAGCTTGCTTGGACATTCGCACCTGTATCTAACATAAGCAAAAGCTCCTCTTATTTTGAGAGGAGCTTTTTGCGTACCCGAGAAACTTCTATTTAAGGATTATTTAATAATCCATGCCCATTCCGCCACCCATTGGCGGCATAGCTGGCTTCTCTTCTGGAATATCAACAATGAGGCTTCCCATAGTCATAGCCGTACCAGCAATCGAAACAGCATTCGTAATGGCTTCTTTGGTAACCTTGGCTGGATCTATGATGCCAGCCGCCTTCATGTCGACAAGTTTGTCGGCGTTATTCACATCAAAGCCCATACCTTTTTTAGAAGAGTTGAGAACTTCGGCTAACTTAGCCTCACTGTTCAAACCAGCATTGTGCATCAGCTGACGGAATGGATGGAGCAATGCTTCTTTAAGAATCTTGGCGCCAACGTAGGTTTCGTCCACCGATTTACTTAGGTCAACCAATGTCACTCCGCCACCGGCGACAATACCTTCTGCCACAGCAGCTTTCGTTGCAGCAACGGCGTCATCTACGCGGAATTTCTTTTCTTCAATCTCTGTATCAGTAGCACCACCAACCTTGATGACCGCTACTTTGCCAGCCATAGCAGCCAAACGCTCTTCGAGCTTTTCTTTATCAAAGTCGCTGGTAGCATTCTCAGCCTGAGCTTTAATAGTAACCATGCGGTTCTTGATCTCTTTGGCAGCGCCATAGCCTTCGATAATTGTAGTGTTATCTTTACCGGCAATGATCTTACGGGCACTACCCAGCACTTCGAGGCCGGCGTTTTCAAAGGCTAGTCCTTGCTCATCGCTGATCAGCGTTGCACCCGTTAAAGTGGCGATGTCCTCAAGAATAGCTTTTCGACGGTCGCCAAAGCTTGGTGCTTTGATCGCCAGGGCACTGAACACGCCCTTGAGCTTGTTGAGTATCAGAGTAGCCAAGGCTTCACCGTCAACATCTTCTGCAAAGATAACGAGTTCCTTCTTACCGCCTTGTGCAATCTTCTCAATAAGTGGCAAGATCTCCTGAATGCTACTGATCTTCTTATCGGTAACCAAGATGAGAGGCTTCTCGTAAACCGCCTCCATGCGAGCCATATCCGTCGACATGTAAGCGCTGACATAGCCTTTATCAATCTTAAAACCTTCGACAATCTCTTTTTCCATGCCAAGCATCTGACTCTGCTCAACGGTTACGGTACCATCTTCGCCTACTGCTTCGATCACCTCGGCAATTAGCTTGCCGATCTCCCCGTCACCAGCGCTGATCGTAGCTACTTCGGCAATCTTATCTTTTTTGCCAGCTATCTTAACCACCGATTTCTCGATATCAGCTAGGACTTGCTCGGAAGCTTTATCTAGCTCTTTTTTGAGATCCATAGGGTTGTGTCCCGCAGCAATCAGCTTGTTGGCTTCTTTAAGGATTCGATAGGTCAACACGGTCGAAGTAGTCGTGCCATCCCCTACCGTATCATTTGTCTTGCTGGCAGCCTGGCGAACCAAATCGGCGCCAACACTACGGCCAAGTGTTGCATCGTCCTTGTCTTGAATATCAATGGCCTTGGCTACAGTCACGCCATCATGGGTAATCGTTGGACCGCCGTAACTCTTACTAATAACTACGTTGCGACCCTTTGGTCCCATGGTCACTTTTACCGCATCATATAACTCTTTAGCACCGGCCAGGACGCGCTCACGAGCATCAGCTTCGTAAAATACTTTTTTTGCCATTACTTCCTCCCTTCTACAACTGCAAAGATATCTTCTTCTTTGGCGATCAATAGCTCTTCGCCAGCCACATCAATGGCTGCATGTTTGCCGTATATTACCTGATCACCGACTTTCACTTCTTGCACATCTTTACCAATTGCCAACACCTCGGCCGAGCGCGGCGGGCGCTGAGCTTCAACGGCTAGCAAAATTCCACCCGATGTTTTTGTTTCGGCTTCGATAGCCCTCATAACAACTTGGTCTGCCAATGGTTGTAACTTCATAATCTTCCACTCCTATACTTCTTATGACTATTTAGCACTCGTCATGCCTGAGTGCTAATATCGTATCGCACTCGCGCAACAAGCGTCAAGACGTCGAAACCGGCCACACTCGTGAAGAGCGGGCCGGTTCGTGTCGATCCGCGGACAGATCGGACGAGTTCTAGGTGGATGGGAGGCGTGGTCAGCGGGTCTTGTCCGCCTGGTAGATGATGGCGAGCAGGCCCACAACCACCGCCGCGGCGGCGAGGAGCTTCTTCTTCATGTTCACCTCCTCTTGCCGGTGGCGTTGACGTCCGGGAAGGAGCCGATGGCGTCGAACCAGCTCCAGACGGCCGCTCCGACTACGGAGACCGCGACGATGATGAGGACCTTCGTGCGGCGGCCCATCAGTCGCTGAGGTGGCCGAGGTCGTACCAGACCACCGCGACGCAGGTCGCTCCGGCACCGATGGCGAGCAGGGCAATCTTCTTCCAGCGCTTCATGTGTCCTCCGAGGACTAGACACCCTGTCAGGCAGGGATTGGGCATATTGTAGGCCACTTTTCTCTATCTGTCGAGCAGGGTAAGGAGCTCTTGTTGGCGAGTTTGTAATAAATCCTGATCATTAGCCTCAATACTCAAACGTAGCAGTGGCTCGGTGTTGCTTGGGCGTGCGTTGAACCACCAATCAGCATATCGGACAGTCAATCCATCGAGTCGATCCTGAGCACCATCTTCATAGGTCGTCGCGAGCTTATCGATAGCGGCCACGACATCGGCCACAGGTAAGTTGATCTCACCAGAATTGGGATACCCATTATAGTGGTCATAAAGCTCGGCGAGGGTCTTGTCGCCAGCAGCCAGAATGTCGATAACCTTCAGGGCACCAATCAAGCCACTGCCCGCGTAATAATTATCCTTAAAGTAGAGATGCCCGCTATATTCACCCCCAAACTCGGCACCATTCTCGCGCATAGCTTGCTCAAAGTTAGCGTGACCGACAGGAATACGGATGACCTGACCACCGAGCTTCTCAACTGTTTCTGGCACGACATTACTCATGGCCGCACTGTATACAATGATTGCGCCAGGATGTTTAGCCAGCACATCGGCCGCGATGATAGCCGTCGTAATGTTGCCATTCAACATTCGGCCCTTATTATCGACCAGAACTGCGCGATCACCATCACCATCAAAAGCGATACCAAAATCAAGCTTTTCACTTTTAATAGCGTCGGACAGTTGCTTGAGATTCTGTGGGTCAACGGGGTTAGGTGCATGATTCGGAAAGGTTCCGTCGAGTTCATAACAAAGTTCAGTGACATTAAGAGGCGTCTTAACCAGGGGTAGAATTTGCCCGGCCATACCGTTGCTGGCATCAATTGCCACGTTGAAGGCTGGCCACTTCTGGGCATCAACAAAACTCAAGGCATGATCCACCCACTCTTGCTTAAGGTCCTTTTGCTCGATTGAGCCTGGTTGATCAACTTTAGCGGACGTTTCTTCGACCACCACATCACGCAGCTTGGTAATCTCAGCACCAACAACCTTAATGCCATTATACTTACCTGGATTATGACTAGCCGTAACTACTGCCCCGCCCGCAAGCTCGTACTTACCTACAGCAAAGTAGATCATGTCGGTTGGAATGAGACCTAGATTCCAAACCTGACGACCCTGAATAACCAGGCCGCTCATCAGAGATTTGGCATACTCTTCGCTTTCAGGACGCATATCGTAACCGACTGCGACAATGCCGTCGGGAAGTAAATCGCCAAGGCCACGACCAACTTGGGCACATAATTCGGGCGTGATCTCGCTCCCGGCAATACCACGAATGTCATAGGCCTTGAATACGTCTGTATTGATCATGCTGCCTCCTTTATCCTCATTATATCACTTGCCAACAGGTTACTCTTATGGTAATATCGTCCCATGCGAATCAAACGTAATAATCAACTGCATATCCAAAGTATGTCGACGCCAGCCGTCGGTTACTTTAATGTGTGTGCGGAAAGGCTTGTTCGTTTGTAATACATAAACAACTATTACGGATCTGGGCGAGCCTCCACACGGAGGCTTTTTTAGTGCCCGCGGGAGGTTTCCCCGGCCTTGTAACCAAGGCTCGTTCCGTACACAACAAGGAGAGACTATGAAAACATCATCAAGAACTATCAATCTACTCAAGGCCTACCGCTTTGCGAGCAGTCTGATGTTCATTTTGCCCGTCATCGTGCCCTATTGGCATTCTAAGGGTCTCAACCAGGCTCAAATTGGCTGGCTGCAGACGGCTTTTACCGCCATCGTGCTCATCATGCAACTACCTACCGGTCGCCTGGCCGATAAGTATGGTCGTCGCCGACTGGTGATCATCGGCACAGTTCTAACATCGATTGGCTTTGCCTTTTACGCCCTAGCTGACAACTTTGCTGGCATGCTGCTGGCCGAAACCATTCTCGGCCTGGGGACCAGTGCCCGTAGCGGAGCTGATCTGGCACTCCTGCGCGGAGAGCTTGAAGAAACCGACGAAGTTGCCTCCGAGAAGCGCACTATTGGCTTGCTCAGCAGCTTCAGTGCTGCCGGCGAGCTCATCTCGGCCGTTATCGGTGGCTGGCTGGCCAGCTGGGCCTTTGGGTGGCCACTGTGGTTCACCGTAGCCGGTGTAAGTCTGGCGATACCGTTTGCAATTGGCCTCCCTAAAGATACGCCTCGCGATCAGGCACAAGAGCCTCAAATGGGCATGGTTCAGGCGCTGCGCGCGCTGGTGGCCAGTAAGCGTATGCGAGCCATTAGCTGCTTTGCCGTTACGGCCGGCGTTGCTACCCATCTATTTGTCTGGCTCTTCCAGCCGTACTTGCAGCAGACTGGGCTCAATATCGGTTGGTTTGGTCTGGCTTGGGCTCTTTTTAGCGCCAGCTATTTGCTGTTGTCGTGGAAAGTCGGCCCCATCGAACACAAGCTCGGCGAGAAGCGCAGCATGATCTTGGCTCTTGGCGCCCCCGCAATCGCCTATTTGGTGCTTGGTCTTGGTATGACACTGTGGCTAATTCCCGTTGCAGCTCTGTTCACGCTGAGCCGAGCGCTTAATGGCCCGATCACCACTCATCTGGTCCATGAGAACAGCCAGCCGACCCAATATGCCACCATGCTCTCTGGCCTGGCTGCCATTCAGGGTCTCACCTATGCCTTTCTTGGGCCATTGAGTGGCTGGGTGGTCGATACCTACGGCTTGCAAACTAACCTGCTCTTCTTGAGTATTCTGATTACAGCAGCTGGGATAGCTAGCTACATCCAGCTTCAACGTCACCACCTATCAATCCCTAACGTGTAACGGAACTGCCGTCTTCTTCGTCGAAGGCGGCTTTTCCTTTAAAGGAGAATCAAAAAATGATAAACTCAATCAGTATGAAAACAATTGTTGCCTGTTCAGGCGTTACCGGATCCTTCAGCGAAGAAGCTGCTCAGAAGTTCGTCCTCGATCAAAACTTGGATGGCGAGCTTAACTATGCCGTAACCTCCGATGCCAGTCTGGCGGCCGTTGCCAATGACAAAGCTGAATACGCCGTCATCCCTCTAGAAAATCATAATGGCGGTATCGTCTATGAGACGGTCTACGCCACAGCCCGCTATCTGTACGACGTGGTCAGTATCTTTGAAATTGATGTTCAGCAGAATCTGCTTGTTAAGGCTGGCACCAAAAAAGAAGATATCAAGCAGATCGTCTCGCACCAGCAAGGCATTGCCCAATGCCGTTTTTATCTTAAACGTGAATTTCCAAATGCCGAATACACCGAGTATCCCGACACTAGCTTAGCTGCTAAGCATCTCACCGAAGGCAAGTTTGCCGAAGGTACGGCCGTGATTGCCAGTAAGCGAGCTGCCGAACTCGCCGGTCTTGAGATTCTTGAACCAAGTATCCAAGATCTTAAATTCAACTTTACTGCCTTCCTCGCTGTCAAAAACGTCAAACGATAATCATAAGTCTTGCCCGGGAGGACGGAACCCATTGGGTTCCGTCCTCCTCATGAGGCAGGTTGCCGGCTGATCAGCCGGCGTTGTGCGTGGCGCCGACCTTGTCGAGGTGGTCGTTGTCGTAGTCGCGGCTGCCATCCTTGTCCGGCGGGGTCAACAAGGTGGTGGCCGACTCCGGCATGCCCTCGGCGTAGGTGGCCTCCGTGTCATCACCGTCGGTGGTGGTCTGAGGCGAAGTGGTCACCGGCACGGGCCCCGTGATGCCGTAGTCCTCACGCGGCGGTCGGTCGATGAGCGGGCTGCTCTTCGGCAGCTTCGACTTGAGCTGCTCGATCACCTCCGGGATGACGTCGCCGGGAACCTCGTCGAGGACCTGCGCCATCAGGCTCTTGTTGCGAGCCTGCCAGGAGCTCTTCCCGGCGAAGAAGACTCCTCCGTCTTCTCCGGGGATGATGACGATGATGTCGTCAGGGGTCGGTGAAGCCATTTCTGTGCCTGCTTCCTGGGTTTTACCCCATGGTGTTTTTTGGACTAAACTATCATACAACAGATAGCAAGTAGTTGCAATATCCTTATAAAATATGTATACTAGTGCAGATCGAGAGGAACTCTCCTTTCGCCGAACCGCTTCATCAGGAGGCACCCCATGACCACCACCCCCGCCGTCGACCACGACGAGCCCGACACCTTCGATCTGGATGGCAACACCACCGTCATCGGCGGCATCGAGGGCCTCAAGGCTCTCGTCGGCACGCACCTCGGCTACTCCGACTACCTGGAGATCACCCAGGAGCGGGTCAACACCTTCGCCGACGCCACCGGCGACCACCAGTGGATCCACGTCGACCCGGAGCGGGCCAAGGAGGAGTCGCCCTTCGGCGGCCCCATCGCCCACGGCTACCTGACGCTGGGCCTCGGCCCCGTCCTCGCCCCGCAGATCATGCGCGTCGACGGCTTCAAGATGGGCGTCAACTACGGCGCCGGCAAGGTCCGCTTCCCCTCCCCCGTCCCCGTCGGTGCCGAGCTGCGCCTCGGCGCTCAGCTCACCAACGTCGAGGACATCGAGGGCGGTGTCCAGGTGTACATGACCTTCACGTTCGAGTGCAAGGGCGCCAGCAAGCCCTCGTGCGTGGCCGAGATCATCTTCCGCTACTACGAGTAGGCAGCGGTCTCCTCGTCCGTCCGTCGAGCCCCGGGGCATGTCCCCGGGGCCGGCGCACCCTACTTTATGACATGCTAAACTAGTAACAATGAATAAGCATTTACTCGTTAGCGATGCCAATCACTTCTCGATTCAATACGAGATCAATCCCTATATGCACGAGGGCGACCAGCCCGATACTCAGAAGGTTATTGCACAGCATGAGGCCATCATTCAGGCTCATCGTGATGCCGGTCGTACCCTAGAATACCTGCCTTCGGCTCCAGAATGCCCCGATATGGTATATGTAGCCAACAGCAGCCTGACGCGTGGCAATAAAGCGGTACTTTCTAAGTTTCCACCCGAGCGCCAGAACGAAACGCCTCACTACCGAAAATGGCTTACAGAAAATGGCTGGGAAGTCATTGAGCCACCCTATCTGTTTAGCGGCCAGGGTGATGCACTGCCACTTGGCAATCGAGTTATCATGGGCACTGGCTGGCGCACCGATCCACGTATGCATACTTTTATCGCCGAGCACCTGGGTTATGAAGTTATTTCAGTCCAGACCCTCAGTAACGACTGGTATGACCTTGACCTAGCCCTTTCCATCCTTCGCGAAGATCTCATTGCCTTTTGTCCTGATGCCTTCGACGCACCAAGCATCGAGCGGCTCAAGAACATTCCTGATGTCGATTATATCCTTGTCGACCTCGATGAAGCCCAGAAGTTCGGCTGCAATCTGGTTAGCGATGGCACCACCGTCGTTATGGGCCAGGAAGCACCAAAGCTTGCCGCTGCTATTGAGACACACGGCCTTAAGACCATACTTTGCGCCACCGACCAGCTCGCCAAAGGGGGCGGCGCTATTCGCTGCACCTCACTCGCCCTCGACAACCTGTAAACCAGGTTATACAATCAAGGTATTAGAAGTCGACCAAGGAGTCCTCATGGACCTCACGCAACTTCCCGCACCACCCGACAACCTTGTCACAAACTGGGAGCAGCTCCCGGACTACTTCAAGGCCTGCGTCGAGATCATCTACGGCGAACTCGGCATCGCCACCGACGTCAAGATCTGGCCGCTCACGGGCCCCGCGGACGAGTCGCTCAACCCCTGGCTGGCCGAGATCCGACCCAATCGCGAGAGCACCAGCAAGCGCTCCCTGAACGAGGCAGCCGTGATCGAGGAGGTGGGCACGAAGTGGAAGATCCTCATCCCCGGGGGATTCGATGAGCCACTTCGGCAGCTGCTCCTCCACCTGTTCGCGGCTCCCTTCGAGGGGCACCTGAGCGGCACCATGCTGGTCGATGTGGCCGACTGGCTGTACCACCTCATCTTCTACCTCGATCAAGGCCACTACAGGACCTGATCTTCCGCCTCGGCGGAGCAAGGACTAGCATTCAATTGCAAGCCTCGGCTCTGCCGAGGTGTTCTTGCTTATAACTACTTCTTGAGCTTCTTTAAAGCATTCCTGGCCGCGCCAGCTTCATCCCAATCGCGCTTACCAAAGTTGCCAAGAATGGACTTCTCATGCCCTTTACCAAGCAACAATACGGTATCGTCGGCCTTGGCCAGGCTCATAGCTTTCTCGATAGCGCGTGTGCGATCATGAATCAAAAACAAATCTTTATTGCGAGTTTTACCGGCGCGCTCCGACCCTTCGGCAATCTGATTAAGGATTTGTTCGCCATCTTGGTCACGATCATCTTCTTCAGTCACAACTACGATGTCACAGTACTCACCCGCTACCTTACCCTGTAATGGACGCTTAGCTTCATCGCGGCGACCAGCTGAACCAAACACAACAATCACTTTGCCTTTAGTAACCGGTTTAATCTCATTAAAAATCTTCTCAAAGCTTACCGGCGTATGAGCATAATCCACGATCACACTAAACTTCTGACCCTCGTCGATGGTGGTCATGCGACCCTCAACGGCATCGAGGCTAGCAATCCCCTTCTCGACCTGCTCATTGCTTAGTCCAACGGCCTGACCGACGGCTGCTGCTGCCAAAGCGTTGCTTTCATGTGATTGAGACCGGTTTTGGCACCG
>CAYPFI010000005.1:0-20423 GCA_964410005.1 uncultured Candidatus Saccharibacteria bacterium
AAGCACACCCATACGCCCTTATTTTATGTCTTCCAGGTCGTTTTAATCCTAACCTTACTCTATGTATTATTCCCTTGGACGCCAACTGTTGAGGCAGCTGCCAACCCCGTAATTACGCTGTCTAAGGTGGATCAGTGTAACCTGGACGTTACCACCAAGCAGCTCAATACAAGCTTGGAGCAAACTGACAAGCTTAATCCATGCGTGACGGTTACGGTGCCAACCGTGGCGCCACCAAAGCCCGTAGAACCAACGGTCAAGAAGGTGACGGTCATCCAGGTTACCGAAGATGTCCCGACTGCTGTGGCAATGGGTCAGCAGATGGCTGCAGCACGTGGCTGGACCGGTGCTGAATGGGACGCCCTGTATCAGCTATGGATGCGCGAGTCGGGCTGGAACCCACGCTCAGCCAATCGCAGCAGTGGCGCCTGTGGTATCCCGCAAGCCTACCCATGTAGTAAAATTACAGATAAGTCGACAGCCGGTCAGATTACTTGGGGACTTAACTATATTGCTGGCCGCTATGGCTCACCCAGTGGTGCTTGGGCGCACTGGCAACAACGACACTCGTATTAAGGAGCGATAAGATGGCAAAAGCATTTCAGACAAAATTCAAACAAGCCAAGACTAGCGTCGATCGCGTGGGTAATAGGCAGCTACGCATTGGTAAGAACTTCAAACTTAGCGGCTGGATGCTCTTTGATGGTATTGTCTTGATCATTATTATCAGTGTGGCGGCAGTTCGATTAACTCACGCCGGTGGCAATTACACCTTTATGCGTACACCGCAGCAGATGCAGGGTGGTACCCTTGAGCGCAATGTTATAACGGGCGAGCATCGCAAACTCGTATCGAACGGTATTCATGCTGAGGCTAGCGCGACTGTCGAGACTGAAGAAATAGCAGCTTCAAGTCAGATCTGCGCACGAATGCACGTTGCCTCAAAAGATACCTTTGTAGATATTCAACTCAATGGTCACTATACTAATAGGTTCTCGGCTGGCGCCGGTGAAGTAACGGTCTGTGCTCCTCTTGATGGAGACACCAAGGGTGGTACGGTTTATGCCGGCACCAGCGGCAACGCTGACGTGCAAAGTATTTACGGCCTAGAGTAGTTCTGTCGTAATCATTAAACTTTGATTAACTTACAACACATTTTTTGAGTGTCGTTAAAAATCTCTGGTATCATCGATGTAAGGGGCGCATCAAGGAGTAATAATGACCGAAGAACTACGTGAAATAAAACTTGAATTGCAAAACTTAAGTCATCAAATGACGGCTGGTTTTGCTCGTGTCGATGAGCGTTTTGAGCGACTTGAATCAGAAATGAATCGGCGTTTTGGGGAGCATGATCAACGCTTTGACAGACTTGAGAAAGAAATGCGCGATGGTTTCGCGTATATTGCAGAAAGCATGAGTACACTCATGCGACTACCGGCGGAAGTTACAGAGATAAAAGCGGACATCGCTGAAATGAAACCATACTTCTTGGCGCTTAGGGCTGCCTAGTTTGACGGCTACAGTATAGTTACGTTATAGTAAAGCCAAGACTAAGCACAAGAGGATTGGCGCTTGAATCAAATAAAAAAACCGCGCGTACGGCGTATAAATTTTAAATCGCATAAAATTAACAAGATAGAGGTTGTTGCCTTGGTGAGTCTTGTTGTGCTGGTTGGTGCAGCCGTAGTTTATAAAAGTTTTGCTGGCAGTAATGCTAAGTATGTGCCGAAAGGCGCAACTAACCTAAAGGGTTATGGACGAGCAATACGGGTCAAGCCAGACGCCACGGGTGGTTATACCATGGACGGCCACGGCCAGTTATTCTCCTTTGCCATCGGTACTACTACTGGTAACGCACCTTTTGCTCTGTCGCCAACGTACTATTCACAGTCGGATACGGCGCGCGACTTTGAGGTGCTCAACTGGCGTAGTCCCTCGGTTTTAATCTTATCGAAAGACGGCCAACTGCATGTAGTAGGAAATTCGCATGATGTTCAGGTCGAAGCCGTAACTACGAATACCGCTCGGAAACTTATTATGTACGATACCCAACGCGGTTACATCTTAGATGGTAGCGGTCGTTTCATCCGATTTGCCCTCGATGGTGCTGCTTTGCCGCCAGTTGTGGGCGGGCTTGCGATTAGAGCTGGCCAAGATTTCTATCGATCAGCCAAACTTAATCCTAGATTCGTACAAAATGGTCGCATAGTTGAGGCTAATTCCTACGGTTATGTTGCCGGGGCAGATGGTAATGTCTATGAATTTAAGGTGGGCACCAATCCAATTGCTCCAGCCGTCAGTGCTGGAACAACCTGGGCGGGATCAGACAAGGCTATTGATATTGCTGTAACTGATTGGCCGTCACGCCAAGGCTACGTTATAGCTAGTGATGGTGGTTGGTATGCCTTTAATGGCGCGCCCAATGACTACAATAAGAAGAGTGGGGCGCCCTTTAACTTTGGCGCCAATGTAAGAGGGTTCTATCAGGTTGCAGGTAAGGCAGGCTTTGAAGTCAACAAAGACGGCACTATCTACGTCTTTAGCTTGCCAAACTTCCTGGTGGCTCAGAACGACAAAGAAATCGATCCACCAAAACCCGCCGCAACCTTAAATATCGGGCCCGATCTTGGTTATGGCTATCATCGTATGCCTCTGGCTCCAAACGGCCAATATGACTTCTATAATCCAAAAGTTGCTCCGTATAATACGCAGCCTACGCCGGCCAGTTATGCTGCCGGTCCAAATCAGCGTTGCGGTCGAGTTGAACTCCTCAATATGATTTACGAAGTTGCTAAGAAATGGCAAGATAAATATGGTAAGGACGGCAGCCGCATCAATGTTGGCGACCTTAACGCTGCTGGGCATATTAGCCATAGTAATGGTATCGACGTTGATATTCGAACATCAAACCTGTCGGCGGCCAACTTGCCAAATGCCCAAAGATATACCTATTTGCGTGATCGCTCGATTCAGCTAGCCAAATGGCTGATTGATGATGGCGCCAAGCTCATTCTCTATAACGACGGGGCAATCTACGGAGAGGTTAACGCCTATGGTCGCTCCAAAGGGCTCAACTACAATGTCATGCAGTACTACGATCTTCATAATGAGCACATGCACGTTCGTATCGGAGCCAAAACTGTTGCGAACAACCCAATGGCATTACGCACTGTCGATAATTGTCCAAAGTGATATACTGGTTGCGTAAAAAGGACTGACCCATGAAGACAACAACAAAGCAAACGCTTAAGAGAATCCTAAAGATCAGTGCCGTGGTTATCGCGGTGGGGGCAGTTGGTGTAATTGGATACCGATACTATAATCGACCGGTTCAAACCTGGAACCCTGATGTTTTTGAAGGTCGCAATCCTGATAAGATCGAATCTAAAGATAATGGACAGCGTTACTGGGTAGGTGAGGAAGAAGGCAATGGCTTCTATATCACCGATGAAACCGTTAGTTCTGGCGATAAGAAAGTTTACTGTGTAAGTGGCGGTGTCACCAGCGACAACGCAACCTTTACCTTAGGCGACTCGACGGCTAGTGCCAAGAATGGTTACTTTACGCACTGTGCGAGCCAGACTGTTAATGACAAGCGACAACTTACCTTCACGGTAAATAGTGGTCAACTCCAAGTCTTCCGCGTTGATCGCAAGCGCTAAGCGCTTCGCTGAGTCCGTTGCCGCCGGCACGCTTTTAAGCGTGCCGTTTTGGCGTGCTGGGTATGGCTGGCTGGTGATTCCGTGCGTGTTAGGCTATTTGTTGTGGCTCGATAGAAAACCGACTACTCGCCAGATTTGGCTCAGCGGCGTGGCTTTCTTTGCCTTAGTGGTGAACTGGATGTATCAAATCCATGCCACTGACCTGATACCCAATAATGTGCTGGCGATTGCATTCCTGATCTTAACGTTTGCTATCGTAGTTGGCTCGCTCAGCCTCGGATTCTTGCTATTCGGGTATGTATATAATCGACTCAAAATCGACCTGAAGCAGCCCAGGTCACTGCTGCTGGTGCCTGCTCTCTGGGCACTATCGGAGTGGGCACGCAGCTTTGTCTTCTCGATTGTTAGTATGGGTCCGGGCAGCACCCTGGGCGCTCATTGGAATTTTGGATCAATCGCTTTTGCGGCCAGTATGACGCCGCTTGGGTACGCAGCAAGATTGATCGGCCAGTTTGGTCTGAGTT
Organism: uncultured Candidatus Saccharibacteria bacterium; assembly: GCA_964410005.1. Lineage (GTDB taxonomy): Bacteria > Patescibacteriota > Saccharimonadia > UBA4664 > CAYXHD01 > CAYXHD01. The sequence continues at coordinate 4,187 of CAYPFI010000005.1, forward strand.
TTCTTGTTATTCTTCTATGCCTGGGAGTTCTCCTCCTGATACGCAAGCAGTGGAAATGGGGCAGTATTGCGATACTGGCCGCAATTGCTATCTGTACGGCAGGCTGGCTAATCAGTCCCTCCCCTGACGGCTCTAGGCTGCGTGTGGGCATTTTACAGTTAGATGACAGTAATTATAGCGATTACGGTTATCAGCGCGACCTAGAGCGCCTAACGGCCTCACATGCCCCCTCAAAGTCGCTCGATATGCTCGTAATGCCAGAATACTCCTATATTTTTACTGACAAAGCCTATAAAACGGCCGAAATCTCCGCGATGAGCAAGCTCTTTACTGATAAGAAAGGTATGATTATCACCAGTCGATCAGATGAAGCCTCTGAGGGGCACAAGAATCTGGTGACGTTCTATCAGCCAGACGGACAGATTGCCGCCAGCCAGGAGAAGCAATTTCTTATACCAGGAGGGGAGTATATCCCATACTTTTACGAGTGGATATTAGTTTTATCGGGAAACACCAGTGTAATCGGCAGCCATAAGCAGAATAATAGGGTGACATCAAGTGATCAGGTGGCCCGGCCAGTTGCATACCTGTCGGACAAAATTGGCTCGTTAGCTTGTTCAGGAGCCATTACGCCGGATTTTTATCGGAGCTTAACTAACCAGGGTGCGACGGTTTTGACGAATAGTGCGGCGCTAAGCACCATGGGGCTCTCAAGCTCGTATTATGCTCAAGCTCGCCAGATGGCAGCATTCCTGGCCGTAGCCAACGCTCGACCGTTTGCTCAGAGTGCGCGCGGCGCACAGGTATTTGTATTGGACAGTAACGGCAAGAAGGTGGTCGAGAGCGACCAATCAGGTGTGCACTATCTCGAATCAGATGTCACAACGAATTTAAAAAAAGTCCCTTATGTATATCTGGGTGACGGGGGAGTAGTTCTGATACTGGGTATCATTCTTCTTACGGGTATGTATATCAAAAAGATATCATTTTGATATACAGCGCATAAATACCCTTGGTGGTAAGCATAAAAGGTGTTGACACGGCAAGTTAGTTATGCTAATATAGCTAGCATCTTCGTAAGAAGTATTGAATAACTAAGTATTTGGAGGGTGTGTAAAGGAGCATTTTACATGCCAGGTACTATTGCCGGTGGCCGTAAGGCTGCCAAAACCAATAAAGTCCGCTACGGCGAAAATTTCTACGAAATGATCGGCGCTGCGGGTGGTAAGACCAGTCGTGGTGGTGGCTTTGCTGCTAACCGTGAACTTGCCAAAATCGCCGGCCGCAAGGGTGGTCTCAAAAGCCGCCGCAAACCAACCGAAGTCGAAGTTCAGCCTGAAGTTTAACTTCTAGGCTGAGGCCCACCTATAAAAGCCCCAAGGATTTCCGCGGGGCTTTTAGGTTATACTAAAATGTATAACGTGAGGGAATTATGAAAGATATCGAGATCGAGGTACAGCTCCGAGTTAGCAAAACCGATAAACTCATAGCATTTTTAGAAAATGAGGCTGAGTTCACTGGCGAGGCTTATCAGAAGGACGAATATATGGTGCCGCAGCATCGAGATTTCGTTGCAAAAAAGCCCGTAAAAGAGTGGCTGCGGGTACGTGAATCGGACAAGAAAAGCTCGGTGAACTATAAAAACTGGCATTATGACGAGTCAGGTCGCAGTACTCATTGCGATGAGTATGAAACACCAGTTGAAGATGTAGATCAGATGCGAAAGATCTTTGCAGCCATCGATATTAAGCCGCTAATTACCGTCGAGAAGAAGCGTAAAACCTATCGTTATAAAGACTATGAAGTGGCGCTGGATGAGATTACTGATTTGGGTAGTTTTGTTGAAGTCGAGTACAAGGGTGAAGACCATAATGTGGTGCCGACTGAAGTGACGGCCGGAATGATTGCCTGGCTAAAGAAAATCGACTGCGGGGTCATCGAACGCAATTATGTTGGGTATCCATTCATGTTACTCTACCCAGACGAAGTGAACTTTGAGGTTGTTTAGCCTAAGCTAAAGATATCCGAGCTGCTTCAGTGAGGTAATCTCGGCGTCGGTAAGCTTAAGGTCTGTAAGTGTGTCTTTGTGGTGCCAACGCGCCTCGGCAATATCATCTTCGCAAATGATTTCAATATCGGTATGGAGCTGTGGGCTGCGAACGACATAGTTATAAAAGTGCATTTTGACCAGAACTCGCTCACCAGTGTCGCGTAGCACCTTCTCGCTCTCTCCGGTAACGTTGAGCTCCATGTACTCGGTGGGCCAGCTTGAAGTATCGATACCGACTTCTTCAAGAGTTTCTCGACGGGCTGCCTCCAGAAGGCTTTCTCCTTCTTCGATTCCGCCGCCGGGGACTATCCAGGTATCTTGATACACGCCGCCCTTGTGACTCTTTCCTGGCAAAAGGTAGTCATCGCTACTAAAGATGAAGGTGCCTACGATATCGCGTTCGATTGTTCTCATGAACTAATAATAGCATTTAGATCGAGGCGGTGGCGTTGGACGCGGGCGGATTTGCGATCGTTGGTTTTCCAGTGGGCACGACACTCGATGCAGGTGAAGCGGTTACGGGCTTGTTGGAGGCCAAAGGCAGAGCAGTTGGGGCAAGTGGCGCGTTGCTCTAGCCAGGTTTCGTAAGAAGCGAGGCAATTATCAATATGTGAGTAGTCGGGTTCAATTTGGAAGTTGGGAGCGAGATCAATGGCTTGGAGCCAGGCGTCTTGTTCCATGCCATAAAGTTCGGCGTCAAAGGTGTAGAAGCGATGTGATAGGAGACCGTGGCTAATTTCATGGAGGAGGCTGAGCCGGCCGAGGTTAGAATCGAGACCATCAGGGTTATAAAGTACGACGCGCTCAAGAGGCAGCCAGACGTGCATATCGTCGGCTTGAAACTCGAATTGATTGAATGATTTTATAATGTCCAACTGCACCCTCCATCCTTAACTATACGCTGACGCACAGAAGGCAGTCTAGCATAAGCATTTTACTGTGAGACAATAATTATTGACAACTTACAAGAGGTCTTGTTAGGGTTGATATACAGTTGTTGTGGCAAATGCCCAGCTGAGTCCAGGTCCGGTATGTAAGTGCTCACCTCCTTGCATGACGGGTCCCTGGACGCAGCTGAGTGAATGCGACATAATTGAAGCAGAGAGATAAGACAAGACATAAGGGGAACTATTATGAGATTTACACGCGACACATTACGAACACTACTGGCATTGATTTTAATTATTATCATTGTGGTGGCAACGTTTGCTTACGGAAACGCCCAGCGCAATAAGCAGAAGGCTAAGAATGATGCCAAGGTAACACAGACTCAGGAGCAGAATAATACCAGTGATCAGAAGCCAGCTACGACCTCAAATGGCACGACTACCAATAATTCGTCGAATAGCTCGACCAATACGTCGACAAACAATACGAGCTCGGCTACTCAGAAAGCCCCTACGGTTCCAGATACCGGCGGTTCAGCTACGCCAGCAACGACCATGCCAGAAACTGGTGCCGAGGCAGCTTACACAATTCCGCTTGCCATTGTTGCTCTCGTTAGTTATTTCTATCTCCGTAGTCGACAGCGCCTGAGCTTTGCTCAAAGCCGCTAAGCGCTTTACCTCTATCTGGTTTTAGGGTACAATAAAGATAATCATTCAGGGGTAGTTCCCAGAGTGAAATCTTTTCGAAAGGAGGCATGTGAAATATGCCTACTAAAACTATTACAATGGAAGACCTATTAACCGGGAGCGATATCGCTACCTTGGCTGTGGGTGACGTCGTGGAAGGAATCGTTATTGCGGTTGATAGCCACGAAATTTGGCTGGACCTTGGTGCTCGTGGTACCGGTCTAGTTATTGGTCGAGAAATCGATCAGACGGATGGAATTAATGCTGGTGACAGCATTAGTGCTAGCGTGCTCGAACCCGAGACTGACAACGGTTACGCCGTACTTAGTCTCAAGAAAGTCGCCAAGGAGAAGGGTTGGGAAACACTCGAAACTCGTTTGGCAGCTGGTGAAGTATTTGCCGTTAAGGCATATGATGCCAACAAGGGCGGTTTGCTGATCGAGGAAGAGGGCATTCGTGGCTTCTTGCCGGTAAGTCAGTTATCGGCTGAAAACTACCCACGTGTCAGTGGTGCTGATAAGGATGAAATCCTGCATCGCCTTAGTAGCCTCGTTGGTAAGCCATTACAGGTTCGTATTCTCGATCTTGATCGCAAAGACAACAAGTTGATCTTTAGCGAGAAGGCAGCTCGACGCGAAGACACTGAGAGTAAAGTTAGCCAGATGAAGGTAAGTGACATCGTTGAAGGTGTTGTAACCGGCGTAGTCGACTTTGGTATCTTCGTCAACGTTGACGGTGTTGAAGGTCTGGTTCACATTAGTGAAATTGCCTGGGACCGCGTTGCTAACCCTGGCAAGTATGTCAAAGTTGGTGAGCACGTTCAGGCCAAGATCATTAGTATCGACAAGGACAAGCTGAGCCTCTCAATGAAGCAGCTGTTGCCAGATCCATGGCTGGAAGAAATTTCCAAGTACAAGGTCGGCGATAAGGTTGATGGTAAGATTACCCGAATTACACCATTTGGTGCCTTTGTGCAGGTGACGCCTGTCATCGAAGCTCTGGTTCATATCAGCGAGCTCAGTGATGAGCATGTTGAAGACCCAAGCACCTTGGTTAAGACGGGTGAAACCAAGACCTTTACGGTCATTGCCATCGATGTTGAAGCTCACAAGCTGAGCCTCAGCCTTAAGGCCAAGACCGCCAAAGCTAAGGAATAGTCCATAATGGTCAGCGCACCAGAACGGAGCTGCGCGGTATGCCGGAAACGGCTACCACAGGCGCAGCTCCAGCGCTGGACCATCGCAGATGGCCAAGCCATGGTCGATGAAAAAACAAAACAAGACGGTCGCGGCTACTACAGCTGCGCAGATTGCGCGGATAGGGCCCAAATGGTCATCACCGCCAAGCATAACAAGAGGAGCGCCTAATGGCTGAAGAACAAGTACAATCCAAAGCCCTAGAGATTCCCGAAGTTATTACTGTGGGCGATTTTGCCACGCGTCTTGAAATGCCAGCCACTAAGGTAATTGGCGAGTTGATGCGTAATGGCGTTATGGCTAGCATCAACGAGCAGATTGATTATGATACAGCGGCTATTATTGCGCACGATTTAGGTTTTGAAAATGTAGTTGCTGAGACGAAGGCCGAAGATGCCATTAAGGCAGCTCGTAAGCCGCTAGCTGAAGGGGAGGGCGAAACTCGTCCACCAATCGTGGCCGTTATGGGTCACGTTGATCACGGTAAGACTTCACTTCTGGATGCTATCCGCGAGACTAGCGTGGCTGAAGGTGAAGCCGGCGGCATCACCCAGCATATCGGTGCCTATCAGGTAAAGCGTAAAGACCGCTGGATTACCTTCTTGGATACGCCAGGTCATGAGGCTTTTAGTGCGATTCGTGCTCACGGTGCCAAGATGACTGATGTGGCCATTATTGTGGTTGCGGCTGATGATGGCGTGAAGCCCCAAACTAAAGAAGCCATTAAGCATGCAAAAGATGCGGGCGTCCAGATTGTTGTTGCTATCAATAAGATCGATAAAGAAGGTGCCGACATCAATCGTGTTAAATCTGAGCTCTCTGAGCTTGGATTAATGTCTGAAGATTGGGGCGGCGAGACCGTCATGGCTGAGATCTCGGCCAAAGACAAGACCGGTATTGAGGAATTACTCGATGTAGTACTACTCGTGGTTGATCTCCAAGAGCTCCGCGCTCGCCTGGATGGCCAGGCCGACGGTGTGATTATCGAGTCCCATCTTGATACGGGTCGCGGCCCGGTTGCTACCGTGCTCATTCAGAGCGGCACGCTTAAAGTTGGCGATGTAATTGTGGCCGGCAGTACTTACGCCAAGGTCCGTAACCTTGATGACTATCGTGGCAAGCATATTAAGCAGGCTACACCAGGAATGCCAGCAGTTGTTAGTGGTTTTAAGACCGTGCCTGACTTTGGCCACATGTTTATCCAAGTTGCCGACGAAAAGACGGCTAAAGAGCAGGCTGCAGCGGCCCGTCGTCACACTTCGATTAAGAGTATGATGGTCAAGAAGATTGGCGTAGAAGAGCTGACCTCGGCTATTACTGCTGGCGAAACTGATGAGCTTAATGTGGTCGTGAAGGCTGACGTTCAGGGCTCACTCGAGTCACTCTTAGAGAGCCTGGCTATGCTCCGCAATAGTGAAGTTGGTGTAAAAATTGTTAGCTCAGGCGTAGGTGATATTAGCGAATCTGATGTAGCTACGGCCAATGCGGCTGGCGCTTTGGTGCTTGGTTTTAACGTCAGCACGAGCTCGGCGGTTAAACAGCTGGCTAACCGCGAAAAGGTGTCCATTCAGCTCTACCGAGTGATTTACGAACTGCTCGATGACCTGCGTAATCTCCTGAGTCAGATGCTTAAGCCTGAGACGGTCGAAACCAGTATGGCTAAGCTTAAAGTCCTTGGTGTCTTTAAAACCACTAAGACGGCAGTTATCTGTGGTGGCGAAGTTACCGAGGGTAAATTAACCAATGATCTCAAGTTGCGCATTGTTCGCGGCAAAGAAACCATAGGTGAAGGCACTATCACCAACCTCCAAAAAGATAAGCAAGAAGCCAAAGAAGTGGTAGTTGGCGAGCAGTGTGGTATGAGTGTTGCGACCACCACACCTATTGAAGTTGATGATATTTTAGAGTTCTATACGAGTGAAGAACGATCTCGCACCTTTGAGGCCTAGATGAAGGGCAAGCGCGTTTATCAGGTAGAAGAAGTGGTCCGCCGAGCAGTGGCGGCTCAGATTCCTTTAGAATTGCCTGATCTTGCCCCGAATGTCACGGTAACCCGCATGGACGTCAGTCCTGATTTACGCCATGCTACGGCCTGGGTTGGTGTTGTGGGCAGAGTAGAGGGCGATAAGGCTATTCAGCGCCTCAGCGGCATGTCAGGTGCCTTTCAGGCAGCTATTGCTAAGGCTCTTGCTACTAAGTTCACGCCACGTCTTCATTTTAGACTCGACACCAATGCTCAGTACGCTGAAGATATCAATCGATTACTGAACCAAACCTAGTACAATTTCCATCCTGCTTATGGTAAAATATGCTCAAACGAGTATATAAAAATGACGCTAGTAGAAGCAGGGCCAGGAACAGAACAAGATCATACGACAACTTCAGCCGATGCTGTTAAAGGCATGGCTGTTGTGCTGCCTGAAGCGCAACGACCTCAAACTTCCGGAACTATTGATCTGCGTACATCTAGCCCCAGTAGTTCTGAAGGACTTCGTGCAGACTTAGGGGCTAATTATCTTTCATTAAAGGATCGTTTGCCTGAAATAGGTGCGGAAGCATCTTCTGTAGTTACTCAAGCGTACGAGGGCTCAGTGTTTGAAGATGATGCAATCTCGCTACCCGAGCCAGTAGCTGTGGAGCGCACGGAGAAAACCAAAGAGGCCCGAGGCCGCCTAAAGGGTTTTTTTAGTCGTAATAAAGACGAAGAACCAGAGCAAGTAGATGCTTCCGACCAGATCCGCAGTGAAGCAATTGAGAGATTAATACATAATGGGGAGGCAGCTGATCAAAGCGAAGCCGAGCAGATGTATGAAGATGATCCTGAGCGTTTTAAGAAAGAGGCAGCTAGGGCAGCGAGGAAGCAAAAATTTGAAGAATCGACTTCTGGACAACAGAACAAGATACTCAATCAAGCTCGGAAAGAAGCGTATAAAGAAAATCAGAAAATTGATGAATGGCTTTCGGCTGTTGAGCAGGGTAAAAACGAACCGGCTAACCCTGGAGAGGCTGCATTTGTTAAAGATGTGAAAAAGCAACTTGATGGTGCTCGTAATCTTGCAGAACTTCACGAAAAGGCTAAGTTACTCATAGCGCATAATGGCCTCGCCGAGGATCCAGATAGTGGTTGGTATAAACCGGCTGGAGACAGCCGTGAGTCGAAACTTACTATGTATCAACTGGATAAAGCGAGTGAGGCCCTTGGTGATCGAAGAATGGTACAACGTCTAAGGGATCGTGGGTCAATTCAAGAAGAACGAAAACAGGAATACTTAGATAACAGGGCTCAAAAGCAGGCAGAGTCTAAGCAAAGGGCTCAGGATGAGATCAAGCGTCAGATTGATGAGTTTGAGGCAAAGCTCGAGGATTTGCCAAGCTTTAAGGATTATGTTGCCGAGAAACAAGCTGAGGCCCGCAAGCCAATTGATGAAAGAATTGCTTATTTAAGGAATGTTGAGTTACCTAAACTTAAAGACCGCAAGAACAAACGTCGAGCTATGAGTAGTGACTGGATTAAAGATGGAACAAAAATGGATAAGCAGATCCAGGCAGTTAAGGATGAGATAACAAAACTTGAGAAACAGGCTCAAAAAGCAGAGAAGGAAGCAAAAAAAGATGCCAAGGCTGAGCGCCGATCGATTAGCGAGCAGGCGGTCGAAAAATCAGATAAGGCACTTGACCTTATCGATGGCAGCAAGCCAGGACGAGTCAACTTTAGTCCGCAGAAGGGGCAAGATCCTGATAAGTCGCTGGTTATTGCCGATAGAATTGGCAAGGAAGTTGGCAAGAAGGTTGAGGCGAACGGACTACCTTTCCAGGTTAATGAATACAAGCTCAATGGTGTCACTATGCAGCGTCTCGTCTATCGCACTGGCCGTCCAGATGTAGTTGTGGTAGAGGAATGGAACAAAGAAGCCGGTGCGCTTAAGAGTCAGACAGTTATGAAAGGTGCTAATGTTCTTGTTACCAACTCAGAGAATGATGGATTTGGTGGAATACGCTCGAGAGTACGTCGAAACAGAGGTAATGAGCGAATGGTCCTTAATGATTCGCTGTATGCTAGTGATAAGCTGGTAAAGTCATCAGGGGATTGGAGTGATGGCGGCGGCGGATCATATGACACTGATGCTGCCGTAAGTTACGCCTCGCGTCTTGATCGTAGCGGCATCAGTAGCCGCGGTAAATATGAGATGGCATCAGGTAGGTATAAGACTAAGAATAGTAAGGGTACTAAGAGCTTTATAAAGATGCTTCAAGAGGGCTTAGTCAATGGGGGTAATAAATAATGCCAAGTACAGCTGAGGCACCAGCTCCTGAAAAAAAACCATCACCCATAGAACAGGCACGGGATCAACTTCATAAGGTTGATAAGATTAAACCAGTTGTGGATTCGGAGCTGGTTGGTGCCGGAGAGTCACCTGTGGACGAAGAGGCTCAAGATTTGGCAGATGCGTTATTTGGGGGTAGTGCTGTACCTCTGGTTGCTGAGGCAGCAGCTCCAGGCGAAGCTCCCGAGCGCAAAGTTTTAGATGCGAGGCAAGGAGTCGAAGACGCTTTGAGGTCAAAATTTATCGAGAGGATGCGGCAAAAAGCGGCTGATGCTATTGCTGACGAATCCTGGGGTGGTGCAGAAAAACGCCAACATACCCGGTTTATTGATGATGTGCCCATCGAGCGAGTTCATCAGATACTGCTTGCCCATGGTATGGAAGATTTTGTAGAGATTACGGATCGTGAGGCTAAGAAGATTAAGCCGTTCAAGGATTATGTTACTAAGGCAGGTGATAGTGAGGAGGTACGTCGACGTAACCAGAACATTAATCCTGGTCAGATGTTGCGTGATCATTTAGCAAAGCAATTTGGAGACGTCAGGAAGGTTTATGATGAAACCGAGGCTAAGATTAATGCAACTATCAATGAGACCCTCAAAAAACGTAAAGAGTCTACCAAGCGCTTTGGCGATGCACTCATGCAGGCTGATGAATTGCGGCATAACGACAAGGCTGCAACGGTTGATTTTACCGCCATTATGCAAAATCCCGAGGGGACTCTCCAGGGGATCAAGGAGTTAAATCGTATTGTTGGTAAGACCAAGGAGATTGTGGCTAAGCGCACCTATCGCGATAAAGAGTCCAAGGCTTATCTTCGGGAAGTTGCCTACGCAGTTGATGTTAAAGATCCGGTTACAGGAGAAAAGAAAAGAAGCGATAAAGAGGTGGTCGTTGAGGTCTGGAATATCGGTCGTAATGGCGGTAACCTGCTGCGTTCGTCACTCGTCAAAGTTGATACCGTAAAAGATAAAGAGTGGCAATGGAAGTTTGGAAAAGGTAAGCTCGGTATTTTGCCTAACCGTCACGAGGTTGATGAGCCAGTCGGTATTATGGAGAAAAAACTTATTAGAAATTGGTTCAAGCCGCAACTTTCAGAGGGCGTGCGTAATCAGCTGGCGGCTGTGGATAAATCCGCCATTGATGCAAGCAGTAGAACAACTGTCGACGGTGGCGATGGGGGAGGCTACGGCGTTACTTCTCATGTTGGACGACATAATGCTGAGTTGCTTGGATATGGCAAGAAAAAAGCCAAAAAGATTGCTAAGAGCCCCGGTATCATCGAGATGCTTGGTGCGCGACTGTTTAGTAACTCAAATAAAATCTCTCCTAAGCCCGCCAAGAAGAAGCGCTAGAGCGGATTGCCGCGCATAAAGTCACGACTGCTCATCTCGTTCTTGCCTGCCGGCTTGAGATAGGTGATTAAGAGCGCTTGCTTGGCACAGTAGACGGCGAGCTGGTGGTCATGAGTAAAGAATTCTTCTGGTGTTCCCGATTGATTAAGGATGGTGGCTGCGGTTACAATTATTAACTTTTCATTAACTTCGGTAGAGCTGCCAGGCCAGCCTGCAAAGGCGCGGATTTCGCGCTCAAGCTCCGTGGCGGTCTTTGAAAAGTCGAGGCGCCCATCAGCTTTATCAATTTGCTTGGTATACGTTGCCGCTGCTTCGTCTTGAGCCTGGGAGACACATAATCCATCGATAATGAGCGGTAGATTATCTACGAGCATTCGCGCTCCAAGAGCGCCTAACTCGTCGGCCAGCTCCTGTTTAGATGTTCTACCATTTAGTAGAACATCTTTTTGAGCGTACACTCCGCCAGCGTCCATTTTTACGTCGAGTGCCATGAGCGAAGCGGTAGTCGATGTACTTCCATCCAGAATAACTGATTCAATAGGAGTTGAACCTCGATAGAGCGGTAGTTTAGAAGGGTGAATATTTACAATGCCATAAGTGAAGTGATCGATCACCGCTTTAGGTATAATGCGCCCGTAAGCTGCTAAAACCGCGACGGGCGAGGAGAGGTTCTGAACGACTTCAAGGAGCTCAGCTTTGGTATGGGGCTTCAAAACAGGAATGTTATGTTGATCGGCGATCTCCTCAACTTCTAGGGTCCGTTGCTTGCGACTGCGGGCTTGCTCATGATTAACAATTACGGCCTCGATAGAGTAGCCAGCTTTAATCAGCGCCGTGAGCGTCGGTGCCTTGGTAGTGACACCGGTTGCTAGGCGCTCATTGCCAAAGAAGACAATACTAGGGAACTTTGACGAACTTTCCATCATCACCAATCTTTCGTAATTTACTGGCATCTTCTACTCGATCAACAAAGACGATGCCGTTGGTATGGTCGATTTCGTGCTGGAAGACTTGGGCTAGGAAGCCGGTGGCTGTGAGACGCACTTCTTTGCCGTCCAGGTTGACTGCCTTTATCTTGACCTTAGGGTAGCGCATAACGTGGCCGTAGATGCTATCGACGCTTAGGCAGCCCTCCCACATTTCTTCGGGTTCGCCCATGAGCTTCACAACTTCTGGGTTAATAAAAACACTGAAGCTTGCACTACCTTTACTATCGCCGCGGGCCTCCATGTCGTCACGAACGGTAACCACACGTTCTAGTACGCCGATTTGTACGGCGGCGAGTGCTGCACAAGCTTCGTGATCTCGGCTGGCTTCCCAATCAAGACTGGCGGCGATCATATCCTCGGCCAGCTGGCGAATCTCATCGCTCATAAAACCGACGCGAGCGCTCTTTTGGCGGAGGCGTGCGTCAGGCAGTGTAATAATGTCTTTTCTGGTCTTTGTTGAACTCATGATATCTACTATAACAGGTTGAGGGGGTCGAGGTCGATGGTCCAGCCAGCTGGTAAAAGTTTGGCGACTTCAACCAAACGAGCCCGACTCTTGCTCTTGATGATGAGCTGCCAGTGATAATCGCCATGAAGCCGCTCGGCAAAAGCTGGGGCCGGGCCTAGGATTTGAATTCCAGGTTGATCTTTAAGGAGATCAAAAGCAACTTGAGCTTTGTGCTTCACGGCACTGGCAGTCTTAAGGCTACAATGAATCTTCAGCAAGTACACATAGGGCGGATAATTGAGCAGGTGTCGCTCGGCTAGCTCCACTTCGGCAAAGCTATCAAAGTTATGACCTGCAGCCGTTACGATAGCTGGGTGCTCTGGTGTGTAGGTTTGGATAAAAGCTAGGCCGGGTTGATGCGTGCGCCCAGCCCGACCAATCACTTGGCTAATAATCTGAAAAGTACGCTCGGCAGCACTAAAATCGGGGAAGTGTAGGGCGGTGTCAGCTGAGATAACACCAACCGTATCCAGTCCACTGATATCGAGCCCTTTAGTAATCATTTGGGTACCAATCAAAATGTCGATATCGCCGTTGTGCATGCCGGTATGAATATCTTCGATTTGCTCGAGAGCGCTATTGTCTTTGTCGAGCCTAGCGATGCGCGCACTCGGCAAAAGCTTGGTGATCTCAGCTTCAATGCGCTTAGTGCCACCGCCCAGGAAATTCATGGTGCTGCCACCACATTCCTGGCACGTGGCCGATGGTTTTTCTTGATAATTGCAGTAATGGCAGATGAGCTGAACATGGTCGGCGTGGAAGGTGAGAGGGATATGGCAGGTGGGGCAGCTTCGTACTTCACCACAGTCGCCACATTGATAGCTGCTGGCCGAGCCGCGACGATTAATAAATAGGAGGCTCTGGCGACCGCTGGCGAGCGTGTGCTCCAGGGCCTCAAGGAGTGGTTGACTGATAAATCTGCTGCGCCGTAATAGCGATTTATCTCGTAAGTCGATGATATGCGTGGTTGGCAGGGGCTGGCCGGAAGCGCGCTTTGTTAGCTTCAAGATCTCTAGCCGATTTTCACGAGCTAAGAATACCTCTTGGAGGCTGGGGGTGGCACTGCCGAGAATGAGCTGCGCAGTAGTAATAGCTGTGAGCTTACTGGCTGCCGAAATGGCGTTATAGCGCGGAGCCGAACCTTGTTTGTAGCTGCCATCATGCTCCTCGTCGACGATAATCAGACCAAGATTATGGGCTGGCAGGAACAGGGTACTGCGCGGTCCAATTAAAATCTGTGGCTCTTTGCTGGCAGCGACTTGTAGCCAAATATTGCGGCGTTGTGCAGGTGTAAGCCTGGAGTGCTGCGAAACCACTGCTTCGCCAAAGGTTTGCTCGAACTGACTAACGAGTTGAGGCGTGAGCGAAATCTCGGGCACAAGAATGATCGCACTCTTGCCTGCCGCGAGCATGTCGCGAACTCGTTCGATATAGAGGCGGGTTTTGCCGCTTCCGGTAATTCCCTCGAGAAGGAAGCGACCATTATCCTTGGCTCGAAGCTTTGTGAGGGCGGCTGTCTGTTCATCGGTCAAGGTATCTTGGTTGGTCGGCGCTTTAAGCGTCGATTTCTTGCGCGGCTTACTGGCCCGAGCCTTTTTGGTGAGACCAGCCGGCAGTAAGGTTTGCCATACTGACTGGGCACTCGCGAGGTAGTACGTGTGAAGCCAAGCGGCAAGTTCGAGGGTTTCAGGATTTAGGATTGGCAGATTCTCGTGGACTTCCGAGACGGCCTTAGTCTTAAAGTTTGGTTTATTAACCTCCTCAATGACAATGCCTAGGCTTGATCGTCGACCAAAAGGAATAGTTACGAACATACCGGGAGTAATATCGCGTTTACCCGAATAGGTAAATGTAAATTCAGCCAAACCCCCGTGTAGTAACGGCGAAATCTCATAGAAATTGGTAGTATCCCCCTCAGCACTCATATTTCTATTATACGCGCTTATTGATTGCACTTCTTGGCTGGCGTATAGTAGGGATATATGAAACGACGCAAATGGGGTCTTATTACTGTTATTGCTGTGACGCTGCTGGCGTTGGCTGTTGCTATTCCGCGCGAAGATGTTTGGCTCAGTAAGCTGGGTGTTACTCAACCACTTAAGGTGCGTCTAGGGCTTGATCTGCAGGGTGGCGCTCAATTGGTTTATCAAGCCGACTTAAGTAAAGTGAATGCTAGCGACAAGACCTCGGCCATGGAGAGCCTCACTAAAGTAATTGCTCAGCGCGTAAACCCAGGCGGTACATCAGAAGTTACGATTCAGACTTCTGGTAGTGACCGCGTAATTATTGAGTTGCCCGGTGTAAAAGATCTTGATGAAGCAATCGGCACTATTGGCAAGACGGCCAATTTGCAGTTTACCGAAGTGAAGACGAGTACCACAGATGCTACTCAATCGGCGGCAGTGGCCACAGGACTATCTGGCAAGGATGTGCAGCGCGCAACGGTAGATTTTGATCCGCAAACCGGCCAGCCTGTTGTGAGCTTGCAGCTTAAGGGCGGGGATCCAACCAAGAAATTTGGCGAGCTCACCTCGCGCATCAATAAAGAGGGAAGCCGCCTGTTGGTTACACTCGATCAGGATATTGTTTTTGGACCAGCCACGGTTTCTAGCCCAATCACTGACGGCAAGGCAGTACTGCAGGGCAACTTTACCGCGGTAGAGGCTAAGAAGACGGCTCAGTTGATTAATGCCGGTGCCCTGCCAGTGCCAGTTAGCTTAGTAGAGCAACGTACGGTTGGTGCAACGCTCGGTCAGCAGTCGATTGCAAAGAGTATTGTGGCTGGTATTATCGGATTGACTGTTGTTGCCTTGTTTATGATTTTGTACTATCGACTGGCGGGCGTTATTGCCGTCGTGGCCCTTGGTATTTATACGCTCATCACCCTGGCCTTGTACAAACTTAGCGGTATCTCGCCATCGCCCATTGTGCTAACTTTGGCAGGTATTGCAGGCTTTGTTTTGAGTATTGGTATGGCCGTCGACGCGAATATTCTGATTTTTGAACGCACCAAGGAAGAGTACCGTGGCGGCAAAGAGTTCATCTCGGCAGTTGAGAGCGGCTTTGATCGCGCCTGGAGTAGTATTCGCGATAGTAATGTCTCGACGCTTATTACTTGCGCCATTCTCTTTATCTTTGCGGGCAGCGTGCCAATTATTAAGGGCTTTGCGGTCACCCTGGCACTCGGTGTCCTGATTAGTATGTTTACGGCTATTACCGTCAGCCGAACTCTGCTGCGAATGGTAATGCGCACCAAGTGGGGTAGCAATCCAAAGCTGTACGGCTTTAAGGCGCACGGGGAGACAAGCAAGTGAGAACTCTCGATTTAGTCCACAATCGTAAGATTTGGTACACGATTTCGATTGTGGCCATTGTGCCCGGCTTAATTTCACTAATGTTATTTGGTCTCAAGCTCGGCATTGATTTTAAAGGCGGGGCAGTACTTGAGGTAAATGCCAAAAATGTCGATGTAAGCGTCGCGACGGCTCAAGGCTCAGAGCTGGGATTCAGAGATATTACGGTAACCCCAAGCGGCTCAGGGACACTTATTCGATACCGAGATGATGCGGCAGCAGAAAAACAGGAAGCTAATCACCAAGCTTACAAAACCAAGTTGGCCGATAAGGGTTATAAGGAAATAAGTTATAGTGTCGTTGGACCAAGTGTCAGTAAAGACATTAGTCGCAATGCTTTGTTTAGTATCTTGGTTGCCTCGATAGCCATTGTTATCTATATTGCCTGGGCTTTCCGCAATGTACCGTTGCCAATGACCAGTTGGAATTTTGGTATTGCCGCCATTGTAGCCCTGCTCCATGACTCTCTGCTCTTAATCGGCACTTTCTCGCTTCTTGGTCATTTCTTTGGGGTGGAGGTAGATGCCCTGTTTGTAACGGCTGTGCTAACAGTGATCGGCTTCTCTGTACACGACACCATCGTGGTGTTTGATCGTATTCGTGAGAATCTGCGTAGCAAGCGTGGCAGCTTTGATGAGATTGTGAATAATAGTATTCTCGAGACCTTGGCTCGATCGCTTAACACCTCGCTGACCGTGCTCCTGACGCTACTGTCGCTCTTCTTATTCGGCGGCGCGTCAATCAAGACTTTTGTGCTTGCTCTGCTGATCGGTATCGTATCAGGCACCTACTCATCGATTTTCAATGCCTCGCAGCTACTCGTGAGCTGGGAACACTACAAAGAAAAGCATCCTAAGAAGTAAGAACTCGAAAATCTGATTCAAGGG
>CAYPFI010000006.1:0-18080 GCA_964410005.1 uncultured Candidatus Saccharibacteria bacterium
CAGATATAAAGTGCTATAATAACCGCCTATGAAAACCGTCTATGTTGGTCTTAGCGGGGGTGTCGACAGCTCAGTAGGTGCTGCCCTTTTAAAGGATGCTGGGTATAACGTCGTTGGCGTCTATATGCAGAACTGGACCCAAGATATTGGGGGAGTGGAGTGTCCTTGGAAACAAGATCTGGCTGATGCTAAAGCTGTGGCTGCAAAACTCGATATTCCTCTAAAAGTCTTTGATTTTCAGAAGGAGTATAAGGCCCAGGTAGTTGATTATATGCTGGCCGAGTATCAGGCTGGCCGCACTCCAAATCCAGATGTAATGTGCAATCAAGAGATCAAGTTTAGACTCTTTCTGGAAGCATCCCTGGCAGATGGCGCCGATCTTATTGCTACTGGTCACTATGCTGACGTATCTGATGGCTATCTGTTGCGTGCACATGACGACAATAAGGACCAGACTTATTTCCTCTATCGCGTATCAGGAGAAGCGCTCAAAAAGGTTTTATTCCCAGTATCAAAGTACACCAAACCTGAAATTCGAGAACTAGCAGCCAAATTTGATCTTCCTACAGCCAAAAAACCCGATTCTCAGGGTATTTGTTTTGTAGGTGAAGTTGGTATGCGCGAGTTCCTCAATCAATACATCCAGACCACTCCTGGTGATATTGTGCTCCGCAGCACAAATCAAATTTTGGGCCAGCATGAGGGGGCAATATACTATACTACTGGTCAGCGACACGGCCTGGGGATCGGCGGCGGCAAGCCATATTATGTAATTGGCAAGGATATGGAGCGGAATATCGTCTATGTGACGGATACCAAGGATGATTTGAGCCTTGAATCAGATACGTTTCAGATTAGTGACTGTAATTGGGTCAATGAGGTGCCGGAAGAAGGTAAGACGTATCAGGTGCGCAGTCGTCATCGAGCCGAACTGATAGATTGTACGCTCGAGAAGATATCAGATGGCTATAAGGTTAAGATGACAAAGCCCGAACGCGCTATTACATCGGGCCAATCAGCCGTTATTTATGATGATCAGATCTGCTTAGGCGGTGGATTCATTGTTTAATACTTAACCTGGCTGAGCGCCAAGTCTTTTAAAACCCGATAGTTAACCTAGAAGTTAACTATTCGTTTCTAAGAAAAGCCCCAGCCCTGAAGGTTAAGTATCTGGTAAGAAGCACGCTTTTGCCGTAAAATAGGCAACATGAATGCATCTGAAATCCGCCAAAAATACTTAGACTTTTTCAAGGCTCGTGGCCATGCGGTTATTGCTCGCGCGCGTCTGGTGCCCGATAATGATCCAACGACGCTTTTTACCGGCAGTGGCATGCAGCCACTCGTGCCGTATCTTTTGGGCGAGGAGCACCCAGCTGGCACACGCCTGGTCGATAGCCAGACATGCCTGCGAAGTCAGGACATTGAGGAAATTGGCGATAACCGTCATACTACCTTCTTTGAGATGCTCGGCAACTGGAGTCTGGGCGATTACTTTAAGGAAGAGCAGATTCCCTGGTTCTGGGAGTTTTTGACCAAAGAAATCGGTCTCGATCCCCAGCGTATTTTTGTAACCTGTCACATTGGCGACGAAGCTGCCGAGGTTGAGCGTGATACTGAAGCTGCCGGAATCTGGACGAAGCTGTTTGAAGAAGCTGGTGTTGATGCTAAGCAAGTCGATATTGGATCGGAAGCTGATGGTGGTCGTCTGGGCGATCAGGATGGTCGTATCTTCTTTTATGATAGTAAGAAGAACTGGTGGAGCCGTTCTGGCACTCCGGCCGAAATGCCTGCAGGAGAACCGGGCGGCCCAACCACCGAAATGTTCTATTTGTTCCCGAGCATAGCGCACAATACTAAGTACGGCGAAAAGTGCCATCCAAACTGCGATTGCGGTCGCTATATCGAGCTGGGTAACAGTGTGTTTATGGCGTTTGTGAAGACCGAGAACGGTATCGAGAAACTCCCTAAGCAGAACGTTGATTACGGTGGTGGTTTAGAGCGTATCGCGGCAGCTGCCATGGACACACCCGATGTCTTTAAGATTAGTTTAATGCAGCCAGTCATCGATAAGCTCGAGGAGCTGAGTGGTAAGAATTACGATGCCAACACCACCAGTATGCGCATTGTCTCTGATCACCTGCGAGGTGCGGTTTTCCTGATTAATGATGGTGTGCTCCCAGGCAATAAAGAGCAGGGCTATGTATTGCGTCGTTTGATGCGCCGTGCCATTCGCCGCGGCCTGGAACTTGGTATTGAGCAGGATCTGGCCAGTCAGGTTGTGCCGGTTATTATCGATATGTATAAGAACTTCTACCCAGAAGTAGAACAAAATATGAAGCAGATTCAAGAAGCAATGGTGCATGAAGAAAAGACCTTCCGTCATACGTTGAGTCGTGGTTTGCGTGAGTTTAAGAAGATGACTGATAGAGAAGGTAAGCTCACCGGCGAGATTATCTTTAAGCTCAGTGATACTTATGGCTTCCCGGCTGAGCTGAGTATTGATGATGCTGCTGAGAATGAGATCGAACTTGATGCTACCTGGCGTGAAGATTACGAAGCTGAGCTCGCCGCCCAGCGCGAACGAAGTCGTACGGCTACCAAGGGTCAGTTTAAGGGGGGATTGGCTGATCACTCTGAGATTACTACCAAGTATCATACGGCTACGCATATGATGTATCGCGCTTTGCGAACGGTTCTTGGTGATCACGTCGAACAGCGTGGTAGTAACATCACTGCCGAACGTCTGCGTTTTGATTTTAACAATCCAGAAAAAGTTACTCGTGAGCAATTGGATGAAGTTGAGAAAATCGTTAATGATGCTATTAAAGAAGATATTCCCGTTGCTTGGCGAGAACTGCCCCTCAAAGAGGCTCAAGAGCTTGGTGCTCGCGGGCACTTTGGCGAAAAATATGGTGAGATTGTAAAGATGTACACGATTGGCAACGAAGAGAGTCCATACAGTCGTGAATTATGTGGTGGCCCCCACGTGGAGCATACAGGTGCGCTGGGTGAAGGTGGAAAAACCTTTAAGATCTTAAAAGAAGAATCATCTTCGGCTGGTATTCGCCGTATTAAGGCAGCTTTGGTATGAGTCAGAAGCTTCGAATGTTCGAAGTAGCACCGGGTAAAAGTCTCAAACTTGCTGCACTTACCTTTGTCATTGGCGGCGGCGCAATCCTACTTGTTATCTATCTAGTCAATTCATAAGGGGGGGTGAGCCCCGGACACACCACGCTGTGTGTCCGGATGCTCTAGTCATCGGTGCTCCGCATGTAGCCCAGCAGGCTGAGGCTGGTCAGAGCCGAGATCAGGGCTGCCATCACGAAGAAGTTGGCTTGGCGAGCCTCGTCGTAGGCCAGCCAGGGGAAGACCATGGCCACACCCTGGATGACGAAGCGCCACTTGGCCCATGGCAGGACGCCGAAGTCCTTGCCCAGTCGCTTCAGGCGCTTGCCGTTGAGGATGGCGATCCAGATCTCGCAGCCCACCCAGAGGATGGCTGATCCGGCGATCACGCCTTTGGCGCTGCTTGACGGCCAGGCTTCCAGGCGGTTGATGTGCAGGCCGAGAGCCACCAGCATGGCAGCGAAGGTCAGCCGATCGGCCAGGCCGTCCAGGATGCGACCGGTCTTGCTGGTGGTGGCCGTGATTCGAGCCCAGGTGCCGTCGACACCGTCGAGCAGCATGCAGACGCCCTGCAGGAAGAGCAGGCCCAGGACGGCCGCGTAGACATCTTCCTTGTAAAGGCCGTAGCTGATCACCAGCGAGGCGATCAGGCGAGCCACCGTCATGACGTTGGCGGCGTTCTGGAAGCGCCAGGTCTCGCGGTAGGGCTCGAAGTGGGCGGCGTAGGGCTCCATCCAGGCCTCGAGCAGGCCGTAGAACCAGTTCTGGACACGGATGTGCGTGGGAGGTGCGGATACGGTCTGAGTTGTCATGTTCCCTCACTGACAGGTTACGATCGTGGGAAAATTATAAAGGGGACAGGTTTATAAATCAAGGGGGGCGAGCTCCGGGGAGTGCCACGCTGCACTCCCCGGAAACTCATGATGTTGCGTTCAGCCCCTAGGCGGCCAGGGCGGCCTGGCGTTGTTCGACGTTGGTCTTGGCCAGCATGGTGGCCGTCCAGATCAGCAAGGTGACCGCGATCAGCACGGGCAGCGCTGTGTTGTAGGCGCCATCCACCATCTGAGCTCCGATCATGGCAGCGGCGATGGCGCCCAGGTCGCAGACGAACTTGAGGCGGCCGAGTGTTCGAGCGCTCTTGGCATCCGCAGATCGCATGGTGGTGGAGGTGATGTCGAGCTGGGCGTGCTTGAGGAGCACGGCTCCAGCATAGAGCACGATGACAAGTCCGGCGATCATCATGATGGGATCATCGATGCCAGCCGCCGTGGCCAGCATCCAGGGCCAGACCAGCAGGATGCAGGTCCAGAAGAGTGCCTTGTCGGCGATGGGGTCCATCTTGGCCCCCCACTCACTCTTCCAGGCGCCGTTGTTGCGCTTGGCCAGGAATCCGTCGAGCAGATCGGTCAGCCCCATGAAGATCAGGAAGCTGAAGGCGACGGAGAAGTTGCCAGTGCTCGGCTCGAATAGGGCCAGGTAGAGGAAGAACCAGAGATCGGGCAGCCAGACGATGCGCAGCATGGTTAGGGTATTGGGGATGTTCCGCATTTGCGGCCTCCAGTGTCGATGAACTGCACAAAGTGTATAAATATTCAGGATTAATTACAAGCATAAGTAGGGGCGGCCAGCCCCGGGTCTCGCGGAAGGGAGGGGTGCGAGTCCCGGGGCCAGGCCATGACGGGCGGACAGGAGCGGCTGACGCTACGGCCAGAACTCGGTCGGCGTGGCCGGATCGGCGCCCACCAGGGTGAAGCGCATGTTGTGCTGGTCGTCGAGGATGGTCTCCCAGGGCTTGGCGTGCGTGCCGCCGAAGACCAGGAAGTCGATGCCGTGTGTCCTGCCATCCTGGAGCGCTTGGGGGTCCATGACACCCAGATCTTGCTGGATGATGGCATCGATGGAGATGCTCCTGTAGAGCGGTGCGCCCTTGAGGATCTGCGGATCTCCTTGGTGGACACCCTCGGCCTTGTCCTTGCCGAACAGGACCTTGGAGAAGCCGAGTTGTCGTGCACGGAGGGTGGCACCGCTGTCGGTGGTGACGCGGGTCTTGCCCGTACCGCCACCGAAGACCACCACGATTCCGTCCGCCAGGAGCTGACGGGCGCGCTCGATGTCGACCTCTTCGACGCCCGGCATGGTGCCGAAGGCGCTCATGACCACGGCCGGCTGGCCCATGCTCTTCAGCTCGGCTGCGAGGCGTCGGGAGTTGACCACGGTTGCGGCCATGCCGATCTCGTCCGACTCGTCGGGGTCGAGGCGGGTGCCCTTGGCGCCCTGGTGGACGTTGCCGGCACCGTTGACCACTGCGACTTGTCGTCCCGCGCGACCCAGCCAGACGATGCCGTTGGCCGTTCGGTACACGTCGTCGTTGTTCAGGCCGAACCCTCCTTGGGTTTCGGCGAACATCTTGCCGCTGGTCTTGAGGATGATTCCTTCTTGCACTTCAGGTGTTGCCACGCGAAGTCCTTCTTTCTTCTGTTGAGGTATTCGGGTCTGGTAGATCTTGGCGCGTCTAGCTGACGGCGCGCAGGTAGTCCTTGGCTTTCGCCGGGTCGACCTCGATCGGGTCGCCGTCCGCACCGCAGTGCTTGTTGGTGCACTGCACGTGGGCATCGCCGTCCTGGACGAAGGGGGTTCGGTCGTCGTTGACGCGCAGCGACATGTGCCGTCGGCACTTGATGCATCGCCGGGCGATTTGGATGAGGCTCCAGTTGGCCATGACTGTCTCCTGACGTGTTGTGGGGTGCAATCTGCGAAGATTGCGAGATCTGCAAAACTATATCATATTTACTCGGGTTTAGCACGAGTGCTTTACCTGAGGTAGCCATAAGCGGTACAATAGAGGTGGATAATTCTATATTCATGGCACTAAAACTACTCAAGAAACTACCACACAAAACACCCGAAGCTGATCCGTATCTCTTGTCACTCGACATTGGAACGGAGTTTGTTAAGGCGCTGATCTGTGAAGTGGAGGGCGCTGACGCCAAGGTTATAGGTGTAGGCCGAACCCACCAAGGACTGAATGACATGCAGGGCGGCGCCATCACCGATATCTCTGGCGTCGTAGCTAATTGTGACGCCGCTATTAAACAGGCTGAAGAAATGAGCGGCGTGGTGGCTCGTAACTGTGTAATCGGTATTGCCGGTGAGCTGGTAAAAGGGACGAGTACCACGATTAAGTACAAGCGTAGCCATTCGAATACCCCAATCGATATGGATGAGCTTCGCAAGATTCTGGATCAGGTTCAGGAACGAGCCTTTGAGCGAGCTCGGAGTCAACTCGCCTGGGAGACTGGGTATAACGAGATTGAAGTGAAGTTGGTTAATTCAGCTATTGTTGATGTTGAGATTGATGGCTATCGCGTAACTAACCCCATCGGCTTCCAGGGTCGCGATGTGAGCATACAGTTATTCTGCGCTTTTGCACCCATGGTTCACCTCGGAGCCTATCAAACCGTGGCCTCCAATCTCGATTTAAATCTGATCAATATTGCGGCTGAGCCCTTCGCTGTGGCTAAATCTGTTGGACAGCAAGACAGCAGCGAGTTCAGCGCCATCTTTATCGACATTGGTGGTGGCACCACTGATATTGCCTTGGTCAATAATGGCGGTGTTGAAGGGACGAAGATGTTTGCTATTGGAGGTCGTAGCTTTACTCGTCGTGTTGCCCAGGCGTTAGATGTAAGCTTCGAAAAGGCCGAACAACTCAAGCTAGCATATAGTGGTGGTGAACTTGGTCCACAACAAAGTCACCTGATTCAAGAAGCATTAGCTGGCGATATCGAAGTCTGGCTCAGTGGCGTTGAGCTGAGTTTAGCCGAATTTGATAAAGTTGATCACCTGCCAGCCAAGATTATGCTCTGTGGTGGTGGTACGGGCTTGCCAGAAATTGCGGCTGCCTTAAAACGCAGTGACTGGTACAAGAACCTGCCTTTTGCCCGCAAACCAGTGGTTAGCTACATTGATCCGAGTGAAGTTGCCCATGTTAAAGATGCTACCGGTAAGTTGACTAGCCACGCTGACATTACAGCTATGGGGCTGGCGAACCTGGGTCTCGATATGGTACAGTCAGGGAGTCCAAGCGCTAGCGTTTTGGAACGGTTAAGTAGGGTGCTGCAATCATGAAAGATATCTCAAAACCCAAGTCCAAGGCCGCAGCTCCAGAAGAGCCGGTAATTTATTTAGAAGCCGATGAAGAGATCACCGCGGCTACGAGCCGCATGCTGGCCAGCTCCGGCAAAGAGGTCCGCATTGTTGTGCCCAAGCGCTCAACCTTATTGCAAAGCGTCGTTAATCAAAAGTTGTTAAAACGGGCCGCCGATAATGCCGGCAAATCACTTGTGCTGGTTACAGCTGATCGCACTGCCTCGCATCTAGCCGCGCAAGTTGGCATTCCAGTCGCCTCAAGCGTTAAGGCCGAGGCTGCCATTCCAGAAGCAGCTGAAGCTCCCAAGAATGATGATTCCGATATCGTCGAAGCCGCTGCTGCTACGGCTGTTGTTGCCGCGGTAGCTTCACGACCTGAGTCAGCCAAGGCTGCGCCAAAGCCTGCCTATGCCACCCCCATGATGAAGAGCGAGCCCAAGGTGAATAATCCTTTTGCACCAGTCGAGGAAGCCTCGGTGGCTGCCCCTGTCGCCAGAGCTGGTAAAGCACCTAAGCCGCCCAAGGCCCCTAAAGTTAAGAAAAACCGCAAAGTGCCAGACTTCAACGCTCTGCCAAAGAAAGTACTTATTGGTATTGCCGCCGGACTGGCCGTTGTTGGTCTGTTGTTTGCACAGTACTACTTTAAGCAAGCAACCGTTACACTCATTGCCAAGGGTCAATTGGTTGATGTGAACACCAACTTTAAAGTTGATACCAACGCCGACTCTGTCTCGGTAACAACAGCCACCATTCCTGGTCGCAAGTATGAGATAAGTAAAGACTTGAGTGGTAGTACGCCGGCAACAGGCACCAAGGATGCTGGCACCAAGGCCAGTGGTAGTATGCAAGTCGTCAACAAGACAGGCGTGGCTCAATCACTGGTTGCTGGTACGCGCTTCGTGGCCAGCGGCAAGACGTTCTTATTGACCGAGGCAATTACCGTTCCAGGCGCCACGGTTGATGGCGGTGGTAACGTTGTCCCCGGGACCAAGAGTAGTTCAGTAACTGCCGAGAATGCGGGCGATACGTATAACATCGCCGCAACTCAGTACACTATCCCGGCTCTTGCTGCCGACAAGCAAAGCAAGATTTATGGTAATGGATCGCAAATGAGCGGTGGTACCAGTAAAGTCCTCAAGGTAGTTACTCAGGGTGATGTCGATAAGGCCAAGGCTGAAGCCATCGATAAGGAGAAGGACTCGGCCACTAAAGAGCTTGAAGAGAAGACTACTGATTCGCAGATGATCATGCCCGACAGCTTTACGGCTACACCAAGTGACGTTGTGGCTACGCCAGCCGTTGATAGCGAGGGTGATAGCGTCACTGTTAAATTCAAAGTTACCTACTCGATTCTAACTGCCAAGAAGGCCGATCTCGATACATATATCGCAGCAGTCGTGAAAAAGCAGGTTGGTACCGATAAGCAGATTTATCAGAGCGGCGTGGATAACGGCAAAGTTACTGCGGTGAATGGCGCCTATAACTTTACCGGTACCGCTTCAGCTGGCGACAAGATCGACACTGATGCTCTGATCCAAGAGATTAAGGGTAAGCGGACTGGTGCCGCAACCGATATTGCGAGCAAAGTTCCAGGTGTCAGCCGCGCCGAAATTAGCCTGTCGCCAAGCTGGTCGGTCAAGTTGCCAAGCATCATTGATCACATCGATGTACAGATCAAAGTTGAACAACAATCTAAGCCATAGTCCTGTATAATTAAGGGGATGACACAAACGATTCTCGCAATTGATTATGGACTGGCTCGTGTTGGCTTTGCCTATGGCGCAAAAGAAGCTGGGGTAGTCTCAGAAAAAGGCACCTGGTCCAATGATGAGCAGTTGATGACAAATATTCAGGAGCTCGTCGATCAGGAAAATATCGACCATATTATTGTTGGCTTGCCACGAGGTCTTGACGGTCAAGAAACCGAGCAGACTCAGATCTCTCGAGAGTTTGCCGAAGCTTTAAGTGGCTCAGTCGAACTTCGTGACGAAGCGGGGACCAGCGAGCTCGCCAAGGAACGTCTTGGCAAGAATCCACCCAAAGAAGCGGTTGATGCTGAGGCAGCCGCCATTATGCTTGAGGAGTTCTTGCATGAATAATAAGCGCGTACGAGTTGGTATCGGTGTCATCTTGGGGGTATGGGTGTTGGGCTGTTTTGCTTGGTACGAGTTTAATCTGCGACCAGTTAGCGCCAGTACACATAATGAGCTTATTATTATTGAGTCGGGCACCTCGGTAGATGCTATATCGACCAATTTAGAAAAGAAAAACTTGATTCGTAGCTCCACCGCTTTCAAATTGTATGTGACGCTGCATGGCCTTCGTGGTCGCTTGCAGAGCGGTGCTTATGACCTGAGTCCCAGCAAAAGTAGTCGTGCTATCGCCAAGGCCATTACCACTGGCCAGACCAGCTCACAGAAGATGACGATTCCAGAGGGGTTCACGATTGGCGCCATTAAGGCCAAGGCCGCAACGTATGGCATTGAACCCGCTGCTTTTGATCAGGCACTTCAGCAGGATTTGACTGGCACTAAGGCCGCTCAACGACCAGCGGGCACCAGTCTTGAGGGTTATCTATTCCCCGATACCTATACGATCACGCCAACTACCACGGCTAATCAATTGGTGCGCGCCATGGTCGATCGCTTCGATGCCAAAGTTACCGATGAGATTGTAGCTGGTTGGGCTGCTCATGGCCTCTCGTTGCAACAAGGACTAACCCTGGCTTCAGTAGTCGAGCGAGAAGTATCTAACCCGGCTGATCAGAAGCTGGTGGCCGGCGTCTTCTTAAACCGCCTCAAGATTGGTATGAAGCTCCAGAGTGACGTCACTGTCGATTATGGCCGTGCATTGCTTGGAAAGCCCTTTAATACTGCTCTGGACTCGCCATATAACACGTATGTGATCGCTGCCTTGCCCATTGGGCCAATTTGCAATCCTGGTCTAGCCGCTATGAAGGCAGTTGCTGAACCGACTGCTAGTAGCTACTATTACTTCCTGGCTGGCAAAGACGGGACGACCCATTATGCCGAAACGGTTGATCAGCATAACGCCAATGTCCAAAAGTATTTGCGTTAGGGATATCAAAAAGATATCAATTTGATATACATGCATAAAAACGAAAAAAACGCCCAATGAAGCAATCATCTAATATTGGTGTCTTGTCATAAACTTTGGTGGCTTAGTTGGCCGGGGCTTACGCCCCGGCCAACTGCCCCTCTGTCTGGAATGACCCGCGCAGGCCGACCTAGTTGCTGCTCTTGCTCCGTCGAGCGTTCAGAGCCCGAGTCGGTTCCTCGTCTTCCAGCTGCCGAAACAGTGTACGGAGGTGGTCGAGGAGTTCCTCGTTGGGCACCTCGACCCGAGAGCGCCAGGGCTCTCCCGGCGTCGCACGCATGACGATGGACTTGTTGGGCAGGGCATCGATGTGGACGGTCTGAAGGGCGCCCAGCTGATCAGCCTTGAGCGTCAGCAGGAGGCCGTCGTCGAGCTCAACCTCCCAATAGGTGATGAAGAACTCGCCATCGTTCTTGGCGCCTCTGGCGTTGAACGAGCGGTTGTCGAAGACGGTCTGGGCGAAGCCCGAGATCTCGCTGGCTGACACGAAGACGTGGCCTTCGTTGGTGCGCATGAGGCGATCATCGTCGCTGTTGAGGTACCAGACGTCCACGTGTGCGCCCCAGGCTGGGGGAAGGCTCTTGAAGATCACTTCCTGGAAGGGGAAGTTCCTCTTGAACCACAGGAACTTCCCGTCGCCAAGCTGGGAGACGTGGAACTGCGTGTAGCTGTTCCGTCCCCAGAGCCGCAAGTTCTGCGCGGCTGAGGCTCGGAGGCGATTCCGGATCCACTTCTTGATGCGGGGCCGTATCACCAGGCCCAGGAGGGCGAGGAGGAGTAGTGCGACGCAAGTGGTCGGCGACATTTTTCCATTCCTGACAGTCCGGATTATCCAGACATAGACAAAGGGGTTGAACGCTCATATTTTATAAGGAATTTAATAATAAGTCAATGATCCACGCAAGCTTATTCACATGTGAACAAAAACCGAACAAATGGGGAAAACTTATGCTTCAAAGCCCTATCTGAAGACGGTTATGATTATAAAAAAGTTATACATTATTTTACCTTTACAAAGCCAAAAACATGTTTACAGATAGGGCAAAAGTATTGACTTATGGGGCTCGAATCCTCTATACTCCTTACGTATATCGGTGAGGTTCGAGCCTTACTAATTGCTGCATTAAGTAGCTATTAGCCCTCAAACTCCACCAATATCCTACCTAAAAAAGTCGATACGGGGATTAACTAACGGTCGAAATTCCCCCGCTCACAGACATACGTCAGAACGAGGCAAGACAGAGTATAGGTAGTCCATGCTAGGCAACTAGCAGGACGGAGAAGCATATTAATAGTGAAGTCACGCGCGACCAATCGGTCCACAAGGCATCCACTAAAATAAAAGCTCAAGATGAAGCAGTCGCTCAAAATACGCGAGCTTCAAAAAACACTGTGAATACTATGGCCTTACGACAGGCTTATCAACAAACAGTCTCCATGCACAAAGGTGCTGGTCGACTCATACGTAATCCGCGTGCTTACATGCACCTCGCGGTTCTTGGTGGTGCCATGGCAATTGTCTTTGGTAGCAACCTCGTAAGCGCTGCTACACGTACGCAAGCGGTCAGTAGTCTCAGCACTGCCAATGGTTTGGTAGCTACGCTGGATCCTATTACTTCGTCAGAAGTAGCTATTACCGTTGCTAAGGATACAAAGCTGATGGTCGATACCTCAGCTCTTCTTAAGTCATCGAATGTGGCTGATCAATCAGCCGTTGGTGATGAGAACGCCTTGGCTAAACAAGAAGTTATTAGCATTGCTCAGAGCGTGCGTCGTACCATCTCAACTCACAAGGTTGAGCAGGGAGATACTCTCGACAAGCTGGCTAAAGACTTTAATGTCACTACTGACACCATCAAGTGGGCTAATGGCATCAATGCCGATGCTGACCTGACGGTTGGTAAAGAGATCAAGGTTCTGCCAGTAAGTGGCGTAAGCTATACGGTCCAAGCTGGTGATACACCAGAGATGATCGCTGCTAAATTCAAAGGTGACGTAAATGTTGTCAAGGAATTCAACGACATCGACGTTAAGGGCTTCGAAGCTGGTGCTGAAATCGTCATTCCTGACGGTAGTCCAGCTAGTGCTGTTAGCACCACGGCAGTTGCTCGCCGCACTACAACAAGTGCTTCGGATAACAGTTACTATGGTGGCCGCACCGGTGGTTCATTCAACAACACCTACACTCGTGGCCAATGTACCTGGTACGTTGCTAGCCGCCGAGCAGTCCCAAATAACTGGGGTAATGCCTATACTTGGTACTTCCGCGCGAAAGCTGCGGGCTACGGCACTGGTAGCGAACCACGAGCTGGCGCTATCGGCTGGGAGAAGGGTAACCACGTTGTATACGTCGAAGGCGTCAATGCAAATGGTACCGTCAACATCAGTGAGATGAACTGGGGTGGCCGACCTGGCGTCGTCCATTACCGCACTACACCTGCAAGCCAGTTCCTCTACATTTACTAAGTTAAACAAAAACTGATAAGCATTAAGCCGCCTCTTACCCAGGTGGCTTTTTGTATGCCTATATTTTGGACGTAGCAAGGCCCCCGTTCAGAGGCCTCACAATCGAGGGCGAACAGGGGCGAGTGGTGCGACTAACACATCGGCGTGAGAAGTCGCTCACGGGTCTCGGCATCGTAGCCGAGGAGGGTGGCTTCGGCCAGGAAGATGTCCAAGTAGCCGGCCAGCTCCAGGGTGATCTCATGCTGCCGCTCGTGGGGAATGTCGCTTCCGTCGATGGTCTTCAGGAAGAACCTTCCCTGCTGGACCAGCAGAGCGTAGTTCTGGACTCGGAGCTGGTGGTAGGTCTCTTCGCCGTGCTTCTTGGACCTGCACAACGGGCAGGGTGGCTTGCGCTTGAAAGGGTTGAGCTTCATCAGGTGCCCTCGTAGCTGGTGGTCTGCTCTTCCCGAGGGTTGTTCAGGATCTCATCCGGAATGAATGCCACAGCGGCGTCCATCTGTGGGTGAAGTCGGCTGGCGACGTAGGGGCGGTGCGCGCCGAGCTGCTGAGCGTGCGCAATCGATCGGGTGTGATCCTTCGGTGCCTCGGTCCTGTCTTGCTTGAGGGCATGGATCAGGCCAACTGCCTGCTGTTCATGCCAAGCTTCTGCTTCGCTGCCGCCGGGGCAGTTTTCGAAGAAGCAGAGGTGGAGACCGGAACCAAAGTCCAGGGCGGGGGAATAGGGGGTGCTCATTGGGGTGTCCTTCCTGGACGCGAATGATGGGCAAAGTATAAATCCTATCTGTTAATTTGTCAATTTCAATGCTATAATGATGCCATGTTTGCAGACACAGCTGAACTTGAAGTAGTAGCCGGCAAAGGTGGCGATGGCCTCCTGAGTTTTAGGCGTGAAAAATATGTTGCTCGTGGCGGCCCAGATGGCGGCAATGGCGGCAAGGGCGGTGATGTTATTTTGGTGGCTGATCACAACGCCAATACGCTTAGTAAATACCGTACAACCCGTAGCATGAAGGCCGAATCTGGTCAGCAAGGTGGTGGCAATAAGCGCAATGGTAAGGCTGGTGAGGATATAACGATTTATGTTCCCGCCGGTACCATTATCTCTGAAGATGGTGTCCAGCTAGCCGACCTGAGCGTCAACGGTGCCAGTGTCATAATTGCTCAGGGTGGTCGTGGCGGCTTTGGTAACTCGCACTTTGTAAGTAGTACTCGCCAAGCGCCCCGTATTGCTGAAAAGGGCGAGGAGGGCCAGAAGCGTCTGCTGAGTATGGAGCTCAAGCTCGTTGCCGATGTGGGCCTCGTCGGCCTGCCGAGTGCGGGTAAATCAACGTTCTTAAGCGTGGTCAGTAACGCTCGTCCTGAAATCGGCGATTATCCCTTTACGACGCTTATTCCTAATCTTGGCGTGGTTCAGATCGATGATGGCGACATGGTTGTTGCTGATATGCCCGGTCTTATCGCCGGCGCTAGCCTCGGCAAGGGCTTGGGCGACGAGTTCTTGCGCCATATAGAGCGCACCTCAGTGCTTCTGCATCTTATCGACGTCCACAGTGAAGATCTCGTAGCTGATTATAAAACCATTACTAAAGAGCTGGCCGACTATAATCCTGAGCTCGCCAAGAAGCCGCGCATTATTGCCCTCACCAAAGCTGACTCAGTCGACGCCAAGGAGCTTGAGAAGCTGCGCAAACAGGTTCAGAAGGCCGCTGGCAAGATCCCGGTGCTCGCCATCTCATCCATCGCTAAACAGGGCGTGACTGAAGTCTTGCGCGAAGTCTACAAGATCGTTGAGAAGGCTCAGCAAGAGCGCCTCGAAGCCGAACCCAAACCTGATGACATCCCGGTTATTGAACTCGAAACTCCAACCGATTACTGGCAGGTTGTCGCAGAAGATAAAGCCTATCGTGTCACTGGTGTCCGTCTCGAGGGTTTTGCGCGCCGCACCAACTGGGATAGCGCCGAGGGCGTTGAGCGTCTCCGCGACATTATGCGCAAAGTCGGCGTTGCCAAAGAGCTCCGTAAGCTTGGTGCTAAGCCAGGTGATACAATAAAAATACTTGATAACGAACTGGAGTGGTTATGAGCGGTGGAGAGGGTATTCCGCATGAAGATCAACAAGGCTGGGGGGAAGAAGACCTGCGCAATGCAGAGGGAGTTATAGAGGAAGATGACGATAAGAAGAATGCTCAAACGACAGATGTAGATAGTGTGTCTAGGGATGAGGAAGTGATTCGTGATCAACAACGCGCGCAGATTTCTGAGACCCGTGCTGCCAGCTTAGCTGACCAGGATCGCCAAAGGCAGAATTTGCTTAATAAGCTCCGTACTGAAGAAGTAACCGCGAATAGTGAAGCCGCCATTACAAGTAGGGTAGAGAGAATGATTGAAGAGGACTCTAATTTACAAACCCTGAGAGCTCGGATTCGAGTTGCCCTGGGTGATCACAGCACCATAGAAAGATTTATTCATGAGGCACGATCGCAAGAGTGGGCCCGAAAGTATACTAACGACGATTTTGAGCAGATTAGACTATTGGCATTTCGAGACCGATTGTAGATATAATGGTTAGGTTCATGGGGCCGTAGCTCAGCTGATAGAGCGCCGCATTCGCATTGCGGAGGCCAGGGGTTTGACTCCCCTCGGCTCCACCAAGAGGGTCTTGCCGGTTTCATCGCCGTTCATTTCTACTGTCGCTAATCTGTAGAGTAGGCTAACTTTAGGGGTGTAAACTTTATTATCAACATTGATGTAGAATCCAGCCGGAAATATAACTTGTTTACACCTTAGGCGATTTTCCCTGGATATATCGAAGTACTTGCTACTCATGTTCTCCACATAGTCGAACGCAAACTTTATGAACTGGTCTTTATCGCTACTCATCTTTACGCTGAGTTTATCAAGTTGCTCTTCAAGGTCAGCTGTTTCTGCCTTCTTCTTGGTGATAGACATCAATATCTCGTCCTTGATTGAACTATTGCCAGGGTCGGTAGCCGACTCAACTTGATTGCTAATGGCATCTGCTAGGCTTGTTAGCTTGTGTTTGATACGAATTGTTTCTTGCTCGGCTCGACCTTCCTCCTGCTTCCAGACGGTATCTAGAGCCTGTAGCAAGTTACTAACGCCTTGCTCAACAATAGGCTTTTCTTTAAACCGCTCCTGAACCTGCTCATGAATATTGTCCCTGTACTGCCGAGTGCCGCAAGAGCGACAACGATACCTTTCGTATATGGCTGAGTTCTTCTTGCCATTTCTCAGGTCGTAGCCCACTAATCTGCCATTGGTCTCCTCAGCACACACATCACAGGTAACTTCGTTGGACATGGGATATTTTGGATTACCATTTTTGCGAGGACCAGACTGAGTTTTCTTCTTGTTGGTCATGATGTCTACAAGCTGAAGGTGTTGCTCCATCGTAATCAGGGGCTCGTGTAGGCCGTTAATATTCCGCACTTTTACCTGCTTGTTAATCTCGACTACGCCAGCATAGAATGAATCTGTAACAATCTTCCGAAACTTATCCATTCTGTATTTAGAACGAGTTGCCATGAACTCGCCTTGATTAAACTCAATGAGCGCCTGAGAGGCCGTTAGGCGCATCTCAAGGATGGCTAACAAGGCACGCTTTAGTTCCGGACCGCCTACTGGGTCTATTTCTTGAACACTCTTTTCGTAGCCTCGTTTGTAGCCTGGTTTGATACCAAACGGATAGCGCCCTTCTAGTAGCGCATCGCTTTGGCCTTTAATTGATTTTATCTGTCGTTCTAGATTACTGCCCTCGGCCTTAAAAGCCTCCATGGCACGGCGTAGCTTTGTCATGGGGTCATCACTGTTTAGAGCAGGGTCTCCTGCATACCAAACCTTTACACCGACTTCTTCACGGAAGCGCACCTCAAAATAGAACATCTCATCTATGCTACGCATGAACCTATCAATTTCATCAACTATTAAGAACTTAACTGATGGATGCTTCTTGCAGTACTGTATCATCTCATCAAGGTCTTTGCGCTTGTAGTTTCTTCCCGACTTACTTGAGACGCTTCCAGACCAGACACCATCCGAGGGGATTAGTACGCTAAGGTACTTTGCCGCTTCATGTACTGACTTGGCTTGTCGGTTTAAGCTGTTGCTCTCCATCTGCTCAATAGACGAGACCCTACAGGTAGCAATCGCAAGTATTTGTTTAGGCATAAAACCTCCTTACAAACAGGAGAGGGAACCTCTGGGACAAGGCTCGCAAATAGAAGCCAACAGAGGTCCCCACTACTGTTAATAACTTAGGTATGATTAGTCTACTTTGCATTGTTTTGTCCATCTCCCACTCTACCACTACTTTGTTCTTCTTTAAACATATCGTATAAAATCTGAGCCAATTCCATGGCATCTTTCATCCGTTCACGTTTAACGTACGCCATAGTTTCTTTTGGCGCAGTGGCTTTTAGCTGGTCGTCATGGCGTTGGTCCATGACACAAGATTAGCGTAGTTGAGGCTCTTTTAAATTGGTTGTGAGCCATCTGTTAGAATGTCACAAATGCTGATTCGTTAAGGTTCTCTAACTAGTAAAAACTCACAAGTCTAAGTCTTGTTTTGTGAGTGCTTTTGCTGCCGTTTTCGTGCTCTGTTTTTGACACATTCTGGCGTGCTACAGTAGCTGCCGGTGAAGTCCCAGGGTAGTGCTCGCTTACAGTTCTTGCAGTACCTGGCAAGTTCGTACAGAGCCACTAGCTCCTCGCTAAAAAGAGCACCAAGCGACCTGACAATTATGTGATTTGCTTCTACGCCTACATGGGCTGCTTTGCCGTATTCCGCACTCCACGATAGCAGGTCCGTTGGCTTAGCATTTCCTGCCATTAGACCCTGGTAGGCGTCGTAGAAGGTTTGAACTTCTAGTTTACTCATACCATGAAGCTCAAAGTTAAGAGCAGCTTTAGTAGGTGTATCTAGGTTATTGTAGCTGTTAAAAAAGAAAGGTATCTCCGCATGAGCATGATAGCCAAGTGGAGTTATCCGAAAGATAGCATCACCACCCGGGAGGGGTGTGCTGCCAGGATAGAGCTGTTCCAGGCTGGAATACGCATTAGATAGCCAATCTTCAGGCTCGTTATCACCAGAAGGCTTGAGGGTGATGAGGTGAGGTCCTTGGTTTCGAGTTGAACCCAGTCTCACGCTTAGATAACTCACGATGCTCGTACCCTCTTTAGGTAGGCTCTCTTGGATACTCTTA
>CAYPFI010000007.1:0-16560 GCA_964410005.1 uncultured Candidatus Saccharibacteria bacterium
ATCGAGTTTGGCGGCTACAGCTTTTGCATCGGCCAAATCTTGCTTCCAAGGACATTCAACCCCACCGATATCCTGAGTCCAGTTCTGCATATAGACGCCAACGACGTTATACCCGGCCTCCTTTAAGAGGGCAGCACTAACAGAGCTGTCAACGCCCCCACTAAGACCAATATAGACGGTTTTCATAGGCGGTTATTATAGCACTTTGTATCTGTTGAGTCCATATAATGTTCTTGACATTTTAAAGTTGTTGTGCTATTATGTACCAGATTCGCGAGATGTACTTAGGCTCGTCTCAAGAAGAACCCCACAACCCATCCTCCGGTACGCCGGACCAAGCACGGAGCGTGCAATGAACCGCAATCGGAACATGAAGTACAAGCCGTACACCCGCCGCAAGCTGGTGATGGCTGGCCTGGTGGCCGCTCTGGCCATCGTCTTCTGCCAGTCGCTGGTCGTGCACTACCACCAGCAGGCCGACTCGTGGAACGCGCTGGTAAAGCGCGAGAAGACCCAGGCCATCAACGAGTGGTACCGGCCGGTCGAAGCGCAGACGCCAGAGTTCACCACCTGGGTCTGCAAGCCCACGACCAACCAGGGTGACAGCTGCTCCAGCGGCGGCGCTCCCTTCGTCACCGCCAGGGGGAGCCACAAGCGCCCCTGGGACGATCGGATGTCGATGCTGGCGCACAACAACAGCGCCCCGGTAGACGCCTTCTTCACGGCGCTGTTCAGCCCCATCCACCTCTTGATCTACGTGATCCTGATGGTGATGATGGTGCGGTACCGCCGCGGCACCAAGCTGATGAAGGCCCAGATGAACGGGCCGGGCGTGCACACGATCATCGACCTGCAGCTGCCCGTTCGGGGCAGCGGTCGTAGTCGCCGGCACGTGCGCTGCTGAGGAGGACAAGGATTGGGGAGGCCCGGGACGGGGTGCGCAAGCGCTTCGACCCGGGCCTTTTCCGCATCTATAACCCTTTATGCTTGACAATTTATATTATTTATGCTAATATGTATCAGATTCGCGAGATGTGCCCTCTCGGCCCACCTCAAGATGCACCCCCGTAATGCAAGTCCAACTACCCAAGGAGCCCCGATGCGCCGCATCGCTCTGATCCTGTCCATCGCGTTCGCCATCGCCATCCCGGCGTCGGTGAGCCCCAACCTCCTGGCTTCGGCTCAGGAAGCGCCTCCCATCACCCCACCGCCCACGGTCACCACCGTGCCGTACCACTCCACGACCACCACCGCGCCGTCGCCCTACCAGCGGTACCACCAGGTCAAGGACGAGTACAAGGTGACGGCCTGGGGAGAGGTGGCCACCAGCAAGAACGGCGCGGCGACCCTGGTCGCCAAGCAGAGCATCGCAGGACCGACCCCTGGCACCCGCCAGATCACCTTCGACCTCTGCGCCGTTCGGGAGTTCCGCCTGTCCGACACGGGCATGGTGAGCACCCTCGGGCTGCTGCAGAACTACTCGGAGCCGGATCCTGGGTCACCGCCCAAGCCTCCGACGACGAAGACGGAGTCGCTCGGGAACCTCACCACGGATCCCGTGTCACCCCTGGGCGACGTGCTCATCGACAACACCGGGACGGTGGTCAAGATGGATGGTGACGGCAACTACGTCCGCGTCCTCGAGGCCCCCAACTGCGTGAACGTCACGGTGACCACCTCCGAGGCCAACCTCACCTCCGTCCACCTCGGCTTCGTCTGGTACGACAGCTACTCCTCGCGGTGGAAGCCGGAAGGCGGGTTCGCCCGCCTCATGCCGAACGGGCCCGAGACCCAGCTGGTGTACAGCCGGTGGGTCTCCAACAAGGCCCCGTGTGGAGCCCCGGAGGGCCCGCAGGAGTGCCGGTTCGAAGGCGTGCCGGGCGACTGAGGGATTGCAATACGGGGGAGGCCCGGGACGGGGCGCGCAAGCGCTTCGGACCGGGCCTTTTCCGCGCTTTGAATTCTTAAAAAATCCTTAAATTGAACATGCTTATGATTCATACATTTATAATCTTGGTGTAAAGTACGCGGGTTGCAATCCGCAACACCTCTCAAGCGATTGGAACCCCATGAAGAAGCTTTTGCTGTTGCTCATCTTCCTGCCCATTGCTGGCGGTGTGGCCTGGTATGAGAATCAGCCAACCACTGCCAAGGCACCGGTAGTAATCGAGGAGGAGCCCATCGCAGGTCCTGCCTATGAAGAACCGGTCACAACAACTTCGACCACCGCGCCCAAGCCCCCGCCCCTCATCGATTTCAGCAAAGTGCGGCTCCATCTGGAAGTTCAAGGTGTGGACGGTGACAACGTCAGCCTGGTCCAGATGATTCACGACCCGCAAGAGCTCAGCCATATCCCGCACGCCATCCAAGATGTCATGCAGAGTTGTGGCACCATCACCGATCGAGATCGCGTGGTCCGTGTTGATACCAAGATCGAGCTGACGTCAAACATGCCGGCTAAGGTCAATGTAAATTACCAGACCATGAGCCAGCTCGCGGTCTTTGACCTCAGCGATGGACCAATCTGCAAAAGTGGCGGCCATGTAACGCACAGCCTGACACCGGGCGAGGCAAATGTCTTCAGTTACTGGGTACTCATCAGCGGCTTCATCACACCCGAGTCGCCCAATGGGGATTACAGCAAAAGCTGGTACACCGGCGGGCCGATCTTGACGCTGCCCAATATGGAGCTCATGCACTGGAAGCTCTGGGGCAGCAACGTGGCTAAGTGTAACGGGGTGCTGGGTGAAACCGCCCGCATCACGCTCGCTGGCCGCTTCACCGGCGCTCTGGAGGGTTGCCAGCCAGCTGTCAGCGAAGATCAGGCCACAGGAGGGTGACGTACATCCCGTAGCAGGCAACAACCTGCTACGGGATGCCCCTTATGAACGAGGCTTACTAAGATGGAGAAAGATAATTTTCTGAAATTCGCTAAGTGTCAAATTAAGACTGTAGGTATTCTTCCACCAGGCACTGCGGCGCCAGTTTTCGTCACTAGTACTATGATTGATAATCTTAAAATCTTTACCGAGTGCCCGACGGAATTCAATGCTGGCTCGACGCTGATGATAGGGCGAAGTCACCAAAATGATACTCTTAATATTCTGATTCGTAATAATACGAGCCGTGTTTTGAGCATTCTCATAGGTGTCGGCACTATCCTCTTCGACTAGAATAGCTGAGGCCGGCACGCCCTCTCGAACAGCAATAGCCTTCATAGCAGCAGCATTGGATACGCTAGTGGGATCTGAGGCGGCGCCACTGAAGATAATAATCGGGGCATAGCCTTCATCATATAACTTGACGGCGCCGAGCGTACGACTCATAGTTTCGCCACCACTCACGGCCACAATGGCATCAGCCTTGGCGAGCTTGCTTTGCGGTGCCAGATAATATGGCAAACCATAGAACAATAGCACAGCCAGTCCAGCCATGACTGATAAGAAGACGATGAGTCCCACCAAGAATCGTTTCATTGCTATATTATACCGTAGTTATGTGAGATGACGCAGGGTTTGAATAATGATTTGTCCTGCTCTCTGGATGTCTTCTTCCGTAGTGTCTTTACCAAGCGTGAGGCGCAAACTGGCACTAGCCTCTCTGACGCTACAACCCATAGCGATAAGTACATGGCTAGGTTCGTCGCTGCCAATACTGCAGGCTGATCCGGTACTAGCTTGAATGCCAGCATTGTCGAGATATAACACCGCGGCTTCACCATCGAGACCAGGCAGAGTAATATTCAGGTTATGTGGCAAGCGATGCTTCTGATCACCATTGATTAAAACTTCGGGAATCTCAGATTGAAGAGCTTTCTGTAATTGATCACGTAGCTTTTCGAGCCGATGAGCCTCATCCTTCCGATTGGCTTGAGCTAGTTCTAGAGCTTTGGCAAAACCGACCGCAAAGGCTACATTCTCAGTTCCACTACGCATTCCTCGTTCTTGCCCACCACCATAAATGAGCGGCTGGAGTTTGGTGCCGGTTCGGATGTAAAGAATTCCTGATTGCTTCGGGCCATACATTTTACCGCCATTGAGCGTCAGAAGATCAATGCCTAGTCGTGAAACATGCAAGTCGAGCGTCGTAGCGGCCTGAGCGGCATCGCTATGAAGGTACAATGGCAGATCATTACCTGCCGACGTTCGATCTTCACGAATATTAGCGATACCGGCAGCAATTTCCTTGATTGGCTGAATAGTACCGACTTCGTTATTGGCCATCATGACACTGATAAGGACGGTATCATCGGTGACCGCGCCCAAAACATCCTCGACACCGACTACACCTAATTTAGAAACAGCCACAAGCGCATGCTCATATTGCTTAACTGTTTCAAGTACCGCCTCATGTTCAATCGATGTGGTCACGATACGTTTACCGGGATGTTCACGCATAACACCCTGAATTGCCAAGTTGATGCTCTCCGTCGCACCAGCCGTAAAAATAATCTCGGTTGGCTTAGCTCCAAGCGTATTTGCCACGTTTGCACGAGCTGAAGTCAGGCCTTCGCGGGTTACTCGAGCAGAAGCATACAAACTCGATGGATTAGCAAATTGCTCGGTAAAATACGGCTGCATGACCTCAAAGACGACCGAATCAACAGGCGTAGCCGCCGCATAATCAAGATAGATGTTCATCCTATAAATCCTCTATAAAAATCTTCGAGACTCGGAAAGATAATCTCACCCAATTCCAGCAAAGCATTAATCTCATGTGTTTCAACGTCTCGAACGACAGGGTCTACCTGTCTGGCAGGCTTTGCCCCAACCCGACTATAATACCCACAAACCGACATATTATCCGGTCGACCGCTACTATTTCGTGCCAACCCATAATCAAAACCCCTGAAATAGTCTTCAGTTGCTGGCTCCTGGTGTGTAATGCCAAGTACGCTTATGCTCAGAATTTTGAGCCTACTGGCCGAATATAACTCAGCCTGCAATGGATCATCAAACAATGCCGTATTCCAGCCCAGCTGCTGAAAGCTATGCACTGAGGCCTCATTACTAGCCGGTTCTAGCAGTGCATCCATAATTGCGGCTTGTTCAGCTTGGCTAAACACAAGCAAAGCATCGATATTAGCCTCATTTGCACGACCATCGCTGTCTGGATCAAACGTGTCCAATACTTTACTCGCTCCAAGAGTGTGGCCCTCCAATAAAACATCAAACATCTCTCGATAATGACCTAGCAATTCTTGTCGTTGTTGGTGCTCAGCAGCAACGGCCTGAAAATCGATACCACTTCTAGCCAAGGGGTCCTGTTCACCAGGATCTGTATGTTCACTCATGAAGGGATCTCCAAAATCGTTTGTGCGTTATCCTTTGTTGCCTTACTGAAATCATTATAATCTTCGCCTCGGAGATTTGCCAAGAACTGGGCTGTCTCGACAACATAAGCCGGTTCGTTGGGGCGGCCGCGATGTGATTTGGGGCTGAGCCAGGGGCAGTCGGTCTCGAGCACGATGCGGTCGAGGGGTGTAGCCTTAACAGTTTCGAGTTGAGCCTCATCTTTGGTAAAGGTCATGATGCCGTTATAAGCGATGTAAAATCCGCGATCGATGGCTTGCTGCATTTCACTCTGAGTGCCGGTAAAACAATGGACGATGCCGCGAACACCAGGGTAGCGATCGACTATCTCGAAGAAATCGATAAAGGCATCGCGCACATGCCAGACCATGGGCTTGTCGAGTTTAAGGGCTAACTCTATTTGTCTGGAAAAGACATCAATTTGCATGTCTTTTGGTGAGTTATTGTAGTGGTAGTCCAGACCACATTCGCCAATGGCAAGCACCGAGTTGTCTTGTGCAAGCTTTACGATTGCTGCTAAATCCTCGTCGGCAATTTCGCCTTTTTCGCCGGCTGCATCGTGCGGATGGAGACCAACAGTAGCAAAGACGTCGTCGTGATTTTTAGCAAGTTCAATAGCGGCCACACTACTTGGCACGTCAACACCAACAGCCATCATCGTAACTCCCGCAGCACGAGCTCTAGCCAACACTTCATCACGATTATGATCGTAATCGGCTAGCTGGATGTGGCTATGAGTATCAACCAGCATTAGCCAAGTGTCAGCTTATCGTCGATACGTGGAAAGAGGATGCCAACCTCGGGATGAACGTTACCATCAGCAAAGGTTTGGGCGATCTTGGCGGCAGCCGATGGCAAGAATGGCAGGAGCAGGCCAGATATCTGGAGCAAGTCACTCACAATATGCTTTAAGACTTCGGCCAGGTGCTCGGTATCTTCCTTAGCCAGTACCCAAGGCTTCTCCTCTTCGATCAGTTGGTTAAGACCCTTAACTCGCTCCCAGACATCCTCCAGAGCTTTATCGAATCGAAGATTTGTCATAGCTTCATGATAACGACTTGCATCATGGGCATGAGCTTCGATCGGACCAAGCTTACCATCCATGTACTTCGTAATCATTGAGGCCGTACGCTGGACGAGGTTGCCCAGCTCGTTAGCCAGGTCGGCATTGTAAACACTATGGAGTCGGTCAAAACTAAACTCGCCGTCTTGGCCAAACGGAATGTCGCGTAGCAGGTAATAGCGTAGGCCGTCGATGCCATATTTATCGGTAATAACACTTGGGGCAATAGCATTACCGAGGCTCTTAGATATTTTCTGCTCATTTACGGTAAAGAAACCGTGGGCAAAGACTTGCTCAGGCAGTGGCAGGCCAGCGCTTAGGAGCATGGCTGGCCAAATAATACAGTGGAATTTAATAATATCTTTACCAACGAGGTGAAGACTGGCGGGCCACCACTGCTCATAGCCTGGCTTTGGATAACCAACAGCCGTCAGGTAATTGACGAGCGCATCGGACCAAACGTAGACTACCTGCTTATCATCGCCGGGGAACGGAATACCCCAGCCGCGACTTGGACGTGAGAAACTAATATCTTCTAGGCCGCGTTCGATAAAGGATAACACCTCATTGCGACGACTAACAGGCGCCACAAATTCTGGGTGCTGACGGATATAATCAAGCAGTGGTTTTTGGTATTTACTGAGCTTGAAAAAGTAATTTTCTTCCTTAAGCTCTTCTGGCTCAGTGTTGTGCAACGGACACTTACCATCTACGAGGTCTTCCGGGCGCTTGAACTCTTCACAACCCACACAGTACAGCCCTTCATACGTGCCTTTGTAGAGGTCATCGCTCTTCTGAATATTTTGGAGTAGAGCCTCAACGGCTACGCGATGCTCAGGCGCAGTGGTACGAACAAAGGTGTCATAGCTAATGGCTAGATCATCCCAAGTCTTCTTCCAGGCAGCTGACATCTCGGTAGCATAGGCGGCAATATCGCTAACGCCAGCTTTCTCGACGG
The DNA here is from genome assembly GCA_964410005.1 of uncultured Candidatus Saccharibacteria bacterium. Taxonomy (GTDB): domain Bacteria; phylum Patescibacteriota; class Saccharimonadia; order UBA4664; family CAYXHD01; genus CAYXHD01. The sequence goes on from CAYPFI010000007.1 coordinate 7,334, forward strand.
CCTGCATGGTTTTTTGCGAGTTCTCATCAGTACCAACCGTAAACCAAACTTCGTGACCGAGTTGGCGATTGTAGCGAGCTAGCACGTCAGCCGCAATCGTCGAATAGGCATGCCCAATATGTGGCTGGGCATTGATGTAGTAGATAGGGGTAGTGATTAACTTCTTAGCCATGATGCTTATTCGTCCAGTACGTTACGTTTGCGAGTTTTGTCGGTATAGATTTTCTTAACCCGACTCGCCTTTTGCTTTGACCGTAATCGTAGCATGTAAAGGAGGTAGGCGGCAATGATGCCACCAAGGAGAACAAGCATTGGCAGATAGCTTACCGTCGCCGTTGTCTTGGCAATAATTCTATCCTGGCCACCGATACGACGCTGTAGTTGCACTTCTTCGCGCTTATTCCATGCCGAGCCGAGGGCTACATTGGTAAAACTAAAGTCCTGACTAGGCGCCAAGCTGCCTAAGTCGACTTTGCGGTTTCCAATGAGTAGCGTATTGCCCGTAGTAACGATTTGCGATTGAGCAGTTACTCGTACCGTGTCTATCGAAACAAACGGTAGAATGGTGTAGCGCTGAACCGTGAGATTGCCGCTGGTAGGAACTTCCGAAGCTACGCTCGAGAAGCTTAGTTGGGTGTTCTCATACTGGTAACCTGTATCGTTATTACCGAGCATAACGGCGCCCGGTGCGCTATCGTTCTTGCCCCAGGTAGCAAAGGCGTAGTGATCAAGGTCGGAGCGACCAAAATCATCAAACTTCTCGCCCCACGTTGGATCGACGGTCATCCAGCCAATGCCAGGTACGTAGGCCTCCACCCAGGAGTGCAGGCTGTCGGCCACGGCCGGCGAGGCCTTAAGGCTACCAGCATAGGCATAACCCACCACCATGCGAGCCGGAATGCCCTGACTGCGCAACATAGCAATCATCAGGTCGGCATACTCCAAACATACGGCATTGCTGGGATTAGCCAACGCCTTAGTCGCACCCTGACGGACATTGAACTTAATCTTGTCATTATTGTAGGTCAGTTTATCGATCACATAATGATACACAGCCTCAACGTTCTCGGCCACTTTAGCATCGGGTTTTACTACGCCTTTGGCGGCCTCGGCCACCGCACCGTCGGTCGGCCAATAGCGTGTCGAGCGGGTGTAATTAGCTACCAGTGCCGATGGGATATCTTTTTTAGTGCCTGAAGCTGCTAGGTTATAATCTCGATAACGAGCTTGACCTTCAACCTTGGCCGTTACCGTCAACTTCTGATGAGCGCCCACGGTATATTCGGCCAACACATTGCCGTCAGCATCCAGGCGAGTGGTCTTGGGTGCCGGACTAATATTCTTAACGACACTGGTCTGGGTTACAAGATCGGGTGGAAGAGCTACCGTAAAGGTTCGTGGAACCGGACTATTGTTTACCAAGGGTGAATTGAAGGTAAAGTTATAAATCGTACTGTCACCAAATACGAGAGCCAGCGAGTGGTCGGCCACATCTTTCTTATTAAAGTTGTACACCTGGCGAGTACCATTCATGCTCTCCAGATGCTTATCTGAATCATTAAAATGCGGCGTGCCGAAGTCCTGTGGCACGTCCACGGTTATCGCATAACTGTTGCGCTGATCATTATTATCAACCGCCGGCACATAAACGGTATGCGCACTGCCCTTGGTCTCCACAAGGCCAGCCGTCTTATAGCGGACCAAAAACTCCCAGCGCTGACCATTGCCAGCATTCACGCGGGGGAAGGTCATGGCAATTTCTTGAGTGGCAACGCTAAAGCCTGCGGCACCCGACTTAGCGGCTACTTGGGTGGGAATGGCCCCACCGTCAGCGTAATTAACATGCAGCTCGCTGATCTTATCGGACGGCGTTGTCAGCTTGAGTTCGGTCAAATACTGACGAGCTGTCTGATTGGTAACGGTATAAATTTCTTCGACTTGCGTGGTACTGTCATCAATGACGGTATAGGTAGTTTTGGTGTCATACTGGAAAGCATTACTAGCGGCTCGCGCACGACCAACTAGGGCCAGGCATGCCACTACAAAACCTAGCGCAATACTACCGACTACAACTCGTAGTAATTTGCTGCGCATACCCTTCTATGATACCGCTTTTTGACCCTGACTTACCAGTCTTCTCTTGGCTCTGACGAGTCTTTTTTGTTATGTGACTTGGTTTTTTCATGATGCTTACGCTTTGGAGCTCGGCGCATGCCGCTAATAGCCGACAATATGGCCGTAATAATAAGTAAGGCTCCGGCCCAAATCGCATAATAACGCCCGGCCTCACGACTAGCCACGGCGATGTAGTCGACAATGAGTTTACGCAATCCTGCGTCCAGCCCGCTGCTGCTTACGAGGGTATTTACCAGGATTGGGATAGTAAGTGTCGCCAAGAAGAAGCCCAGCAGGAACAATGCGGTGAAGAGCAAGATGCTGCGAATACTGCGCACAAAGCCACGTTTGACACCCAACAAGATTACCAAGACAACAAATCCAATAAAGCACAGGAGCAGGGGCCATAACGCCTGATTGGCCATGCGGAGAACCGAAGCCAACCCACCGATTTGAATCGATTCGCTAGCAAACACAGTACCGGGCGGAATCTGATAGCCACTTGAAGTAACCGGACGTACGATCGGGCCCAGGTCGACTTCGACGGTATCGGTCTTGCCAACATAGGCTGCCATAATCGACTCGTTAAGCGATGCGATTACCAGTTCGGTATCAGCAGCCGATACTTGATCAGTAAAGGCTTTCTTGGCGGCTTCTGGATCCGGCAGCTTGGTAGCCGCATATTCGGGCAAAGCATCAGCTAGAGCCTGGGCAGTATTGGCCTTCTCGGCAATCTTTTGCAAATGAGCAGTACTACGTACACTCCAAGCGAGCTGCAGTCCGACAATACACAATGCGCCAAGCAAAGCTGCAATGATGGTCAATAGCCGCTTCATGCCGCTCACGATAGATAACCCTCCTGTAGCGTAACTTCATACAATGACTGCCACTCAGCCAATGATAATTCTTGGGCTCGAGCAGTTTCGGCAAGCCCAGCCTCGGCAATTGCCCCGATAGCTTGTTCGCTAGTAATTTGAAGTCCACCGGCCAACGAGTTCCTCAGCTGCTTTCGCTTTTCGCCAAAGCCAGCCTTGATCAGGCGGAATAACTTTTGGGTATCAGCCTCAAAGGCCGGTTGATCTTTGCGCGTCAACTTAATAACTGTCGAATCAACATTGGGTGCGGGCATAAACTTATCGCGCGGCACATCAACCACCAGCTCTACATCGGCATAGTATTGCACCGACAAAGCTAGAATCGACATCTGTCCAGGTCTGGCGGCTATACGCTCAGCCACTTCTTTTTGAATAAGCAGTACGGCAACAGAAGACGGGTTAGGCGACTCCATGAGCAAACGAATAATTGGCGAGGTGATGTAGTACGGTACATTGGCTACCACTTTATAACCCTTCGGCAAGCTCATGAGATTGTATTGTAAGATATCAGCTTCTTCAACCGTCACATTCTCCGGCACACGACGGCGCAACAGCTCAACGAGCTTACTATCGGTCTCAACGGCTACAATCTGCGCACCTGTCTCCCCCAGCTTATCGGTCATGACGCCAAGGCCAGGACCGATCTCGAGCACCGTATCGCTCTTCTCTATCTCGGCTGCACCCACAATGGCCTCAACACTCTCAGCATCGATGAGAAAATGTTGACCTAATCCTTTATTGGCTCTGATGCCCGCCAACTTCATGGCGACTTTGAGATCTTTGATGTTACTTAAATCCATGACCTAAGTATAGCAAGCAAATTACTTTAATTAGAAGGCAATACTGTCAACGTAGCTATCATCGGTTAGCCGCAGGAGTGTTTTAGGAGCCGTTTTCAAATCCGGCTTAATAGATTTAACCGTTTTAGCTGATTTTGTAATGCTAGCATCGCTATGTTTTCCATCGGTGTAAATGATGTACCCATCATTCGACCAGCCATAGTGGGATACCTTGGTATCGGACGAGGTATTAGATGTCACCTGAACCACCTTCTTCGTCGAAACGTTAATGTAGTAAAGGTTTTGAACATTATTTATAGACTTCACGAACAAGATTGAACTACTGCCTGGGGACCACACCTCACCAGCTATTCCTGGTCCGCTACCGCTACGATTGGTGTCTTGATTACTAGAATCATAAGACGTCCTTAACGGCGTAAGAGCTGCAAGTGTTGCTTCTCCGCTCCCATCAGCATTGATTGTTCGGAGCATTACCTGATTATATACATAGTTGCTAGTGCCTACCTGCAGATTATATGATATTTTCTTGTCATTAGCGGACCAACTTGGGCAACCAAGGTTAAACTCTTTTGAGGTAAGCGTTTTTACTGTTCGACTGTCACTGCCATCTATGTTCATGGTGATAATGCGTTTATTAGCACGATACATGAGCCTTTTCCCGCTTCTCTGTAACGATAAGCAGTAAAAACTATCTGTTGCCGGTGCCTGAGCAATAACACTACTTGTGGTGCTGCCAACATTAGCGATGCGTATTGAATCACCATTGGTTCTTGCGAATGCGAATGTCTTATCTCCAGGCAACCAAAGTAACTTTTGTACCTGACCATAACAGCCATAACTACTTGTAGGGCAGTTGACATTACTGATCACATTACCCGACGCTGAATTTAGCACTGCCTGGCTACTCCCTCCACTCCTTCCCTCCAACTTTAGCTTATCTCGGGATAGAGCCAAGGCTGAGTTGATAAGAAAACTTACACTGTAGCTCGTCTTTGTACTTCCGTCGGTAGCAATTCGGTGTACCGTCGCATTATTGCCACCCTTAACGCTAATATAGAGGTTGCTAGGTTTAGTTGCTGCTTTACTTGCAACGACAGCCACAACACCAATGACTGCGAGCACACCTACCAGTATAAAGGCCTGCTTTCTGTTCACACCTTGTTTTTTCTTAGTTACACGAACAGATCGTGAGGCAGTTGGTCGCTTAGCGTTAGTTCTTGGCTTAGTGGTGGCCATATTCAATTTTCCTTTTTGTTTATTGCGTATTTGTCTTTATTAAAGCATAGCCTTTTTGACTATGTCAACTTTTTATTAGCTTCTAATACGATTTGTAAACGAGCCAGTGAGCCCAGGCGGCCGATGGATTGCCATAGCGACCCTTAATGTAGTCGAGGCCCCATTTAATCTGGCCGGCGGTCGATTTATCGGTAATCTTGCTACATGGGTAAGCCTGAGGGATACCACAGGCGCCACTGCTGCGGTTAGCCGTATTAGGGTTCCAGCCCGACTCTTTCATCCAGAGGCTATATAGCGCGTCCCAATTAGCGCCTGTCCAGCCACGAGCAGCGGCCATGTCGTGACCAAGCTGAATGGCATCATTGGCGTACTGAACTTTAGTTCCGACTACTTCGACGCGCGCCACGGCCTCGGTCACTACTTCGCTCTTCACTTCCTTCTTCTCGGCAACCTTACCATTGTTATAGGTCACAATCGAAGTGACGCGGCGCAGACCGGCACTGCCCTCAGTTTTAACTTTCTTGTAACCACGTGCCTGAGTCTCATCCGATACCTCCTGGACGGGAGCCGCGATTACCTCATCGGAGGTTTCGACTTTAACACGGACACGAGCGACGGAAATGTTCATGCCGCCTTTAAGCTTAGTATCAATGCTTGGGCTAACCTTGTCACTACTACTAACATCAATACCGTTATCTTTCAGAAGCTGTTCGACGGTAGTGCCGCGACTGCGCATCTCCAGAGCTTGACCATCAACCGATACGGTAACCACCGTGGCTCGATCAATAACAATGTCCTGACCAATGGTGCCAGCTTCAGCCATACTGCTAACAGGTTGTAAATCAACACTGTCTTGAGGATAAACCGTTACGCCAGCCTGCTCGGCAATGAGGCGGGGACTACGGGCAGCACTACGGGTTAGTATCGATTTTTGACCGTCGACAATGCGATACGGCATAGCGGTGTAGACATTCACATTAAAGTAGCCGTCTGGAATAGCCGTATCAAGGCCTGGCTCGACGAGGTCACCCTGCTCCAGGTTGACCTTAGCCTTACCGAGTGCGTCACGAACCGTCGTCAGATCGGTAGAAACGGTAATCTGGCGTCCATCTGCATAGATGTTGACGATCTTGCGGCCCCCGTCAGCCGAAGCGTGATTGCCCAGCGGCCATCTGTCGGCGACGAGCCAACCTGCGATGAGAACTAAGAATGTAATGGTTAGGTAAACCCGATGCCGGAAAATGCTGCGTAAAATAGTAATCCTCTTGGAGTTATCTCGACTAACTTGTCGACTATTTTGGCTACTTTTTTCTTTTGCACCCTGCGCGCTAAACTGCCGCGGTGTTGGAATTAATTATAGCGAAGTGTAAGCGTGAGTACAATGGCTAATTCTTGACGCCATAGTGGCTTCTGCCAGTGTACCAACCTGATAAGGCATCCTTACAGCCAGTACCGTTAACGGTGAACACTCGGTCGTAAAAACCATCAACACTATGGGTGGCCACGCCATTGCCCCTGACAGATGCTGGCACTTGCTGCCCCTTGGCAATCTTCACTGAGTAACTCTGATTGGCACAAGCTGATTGATGCCTGGCGGCCTCAGCCTCTTGTCGCTTAATTTCTGCCTCATACTTATTGGCGGCAGTATTATATTTATCGACAATATCATTTATTTTGTTCTGGATTCCATTGGCCTTGGCTGTCGCGTCTGCAGCATTACCTTTAGTGGCATTGTAGCGAGCTCTGATCTTTGTAATGCCATATTCTTTAAAATCTCGAATGTCGGTAGCAAAGTTTGCTAGTTCTTCCGCCCGATCATACATTCGTTTGGCTTCAGCTGCTCTATCCCGAGCAACGGCAGCACGGGCCTTAGCATGGCTAAATGATTCTTGGGCCTTGGCTTGATTTTCCTTGATCAAGTTAAGATCGTTGGTTGTTATGGTCTGCTTACTAGCGGTAGCACCTGCGGCCGTAAGCTGATTCTGAGCACTAGCCACGTCTCCTTCGACCACCCTTACGTCGGCACTGGTAGGCTGCTGATACGTAACGAGCATGGCATCAAAGCGAGCTTTCTGTGCTTTTGCGGCCGTTTGCTCAACATCAAGCTTGGGAACTCTAGCAATATAGGCGTCAAAGCCTTCCCGACTCTCCGTACTTGCCTGGTTCCTGGTAATAGCCTCGTTTGAGACGGCGAACTGAACCATCATTTGAGCCTTGGTAATCTTCTTCTGCTTAATCTTAGTACGCCAGGCGACCATCTCTTTATCGGTTGCCTCACGGTGCAACATGTTGCGATACACGGCTTTTACAAAGGCCGTATCACTATTACCAAGTTTTGCAGAATGTCGAACAACAAGATCTGAAGTACCAACTTTCATACGATCACCGGCGAACTTTTGCGTCCAGAACTTATACTCGCCAGCATCAGGATTTCGGCCAAAAAGACCGTTATAGAGACGGAAGACCATGGCTTCAGCACTCTTATTCTTGCAGTCCTTGATTTCTTTATCCGTGCTGCTACCATGAGCCGCAATACAGTATTTATTCCACGAGTATTGATATGGCGGCGTGCCACTCGCTTTTGAAGCCACTACAGCCACCACGCCAATAAGCGCTAGTACGCCCACCAGGGCTAATGCCTGGAACTTACTAATGCCGCGCTTCTTCTTGGTTACGCGAACAGAACGAGAGCTCGTTGATCGCTTAACGTTTGTTTTTGGCTTCTTAGTGGCCATATTCAATTTTCCTTTTTTATTTTGTGGATTTGACTTTATTAAAGCATAAGCTTTTTAGCCGTGTCAAGCCGATTAAACTTAATACCAGTATGATCCGCTTGGTTTCGTCGTTCTACAGTCCTTTTTCTTGAGGCCTTCCCTCGTGGTGTATGACTGATAGAATTGCATACCGGAAGGGCAGCTAGCTGAAGCACCGACATACTTCCCGACTACGCCGTTCCAGCAAACATATCGCTCCTTAAAGAAACCATTTGGACAGGCGTGTTCTGTTTTGCCTGAATTGGGCTGGGTACCGGCAGAAGGAGCGGGTTGGGTCGATGATGGTGCTGGGTTATCGTCACTATTATCATTATTAGTATTGCGATTAGTATTCTTCTTCTCGGCTTCCTCCCTAAGCTTCTCCTGGCGCCGTAACTCGTCCTGATACTTCTTCTCAGCCACCTTATACTGGGCGGCAATGGCATCTATCTTGCGTTTAATGACTGCTACTTTACCTACGGTAGCATTGGAGTAATTCTTGCTGGCTGTATTGCGCTTGCCTATCTGACGAATACCGTAAACTGAGTTGCCGCCAATATCAGTCGCAAAATCTGCCAAGTTTTCGGAGCGATTATAGACTTGCTGAGCAAGACTCGCTCGCCTGGCAGTTCCGTCGGCTATTGCCTTAACTCGAGTGTAATACCCTTGGGTCTTGGATTGGTTAGCCGCGATAGCCTTAAGATCATTGGCCGTTGGTGTTTTTTTAGATGCTGTGGCTGAAGCGGCGGCTAGCTCTGACTGTGCCTGCACAACGATACTCGCGGCCTTGTTCATATCAGCATTATTCGGCTGCTGATAATCAACATAGAGAGAGTTGAAACGTGCTTTTTGAGCAGCAGCCGCCGTTTGCTCAACATTAACCTTGGGAACTCTAGCAATATAGGCGTCAAAGCCTTCCCGATTCCCAATAGTTGCCTGATTCTTCGTAATAGCCTCGCTTGAGACGGCGAACTGAGTTACAAGCTGCGCTCGAGTAAGTTTCTTTTCCTTTATTTTGGTACGCCAGGCAACCATTTCTTTGTCGGTAGCTTCACGATCCAACATATTACGGTAAACAGCTTTTACAAAAGCAGTATCACTATTACCCAGTTTTGCAGAATGCCGAACAACTAGGTCTGATCCGCTCACTTTCATGCGATCGCCAGCAAACTTTTGCGTCCAGAACTTATACTCCTCAGAGTTTGGGCTTCGGTCAAACAGACCTCGATAAAGACGGAAGACAATGGCTTCGGCGCTTCGGTTCTTACAATCCTTAACTTCTTTATCGGTGTCTTTGCCGTAAGCCGATACACAGTATTTATTCCAAGAGTACTGATAATCAGGTGTGCCGCTCGCATGCGATGCAACTACGGCAACCACACCAGTAACCGCTAGCACGCTAGCTATGGCCAGGGCCTGGAACTTACTAATGCCCCGTCTCTTCTTTG